>NZ_JANSIM010000200.1:0-11949 GCF_047502655.1 Synechococcus sp. R5-12
AGCCCGCCCTGTACTGCGAAGTAGTCAGGGTCGGGTAGTTTACAGCGCCAAGCCCACGACGAGGATCGAACTCGTGACCTCCCCCTTACCAAGGGGGTGCTCTACCACTGAGCCACGTGGGCAAAGCCGATGGTGGGCCGAGTTGGATTCGAACCAACGTAGGCGTAAGCCAGCGGATTTACAGTCCGCCCCCTTTAACCCCTCGGGCATCGACCCGTTGACACCGGTCTTTCATCATAGCAGAAGGTGTTGCGTAAGTCAGACACACTCCCACTGTGCCAATTGTCAGCCATCTCAAAACCGAGGAGTCAGAGTCGAAGCGGAACGAGGCAGCCCCAGAGCTGGGTATAAAGGGATCGGGTTAGGGCTGGGCACTTTTCAAGACAAACTGAATAAGGAACTTGATATCGTTTAAGACAGTTTTCTGACTCCTGACCATGATTTCGACCCTCGGCACTCCCACCCATCCAGAGCAGACCCTTTCCCCCAACCAGTCTTTGCGCCCCTTGACCAGCCGTATCAACAGCCGGGGGCACTTGGAAATTGGGGGGTGCGACGTGGTGGAGCTGGTGCGCCAGTTTGGATCCCCTCTCTACATCCTGGACGAATGGACGCTGCGCCGCGCCTGCCAGCTTTACCGTGACACCTGGGCCCGCTGCTACGCCGGGGGATCCCGGGTTTTGTACGCCACGAAAGCCTGGAATTGCCTGGCCATCTGTGCATTGGCGCTGCAAGAAGGGCTGGGGTTGGATGTGGCTTCTGGCGGGGAGCTGTACACGGCCCTGCAGGCGGGGGCCAAAGGTGAAGATCTCTATCTGCACGGCAACGCCAAGTCTCTCGACGAGCTGAACTTGGCCCTGGAGACGGGCTGTACTTTGGTGGTCGATAGCCTGTACGAACTGCAGCAGGTGTCGGCCCTGACCACGCCCGCACGGCCAGCGCGGCTGCTCCTGCGGGTTAACCCTGGTATTGACGTCCACACCCACGAGTACATCCGCACCGGACAAACCGACAGCAAATTCGGCATCGGCCAATGGCAACTGCCGGAGGTGTTTGACTTTTTGGCAGCCCATCCCCAACTGCAGTGCGTTGGGCTCCATGCCCACATTGGGTCACAGATTTTTGATCTACAGGGCCACCGCGACCTGGCGGGGGTGCTGGCCCAGATCTGGCGGCAAGGGCTGGGCAGAGGGTTGCCCCTACAAGAGCTGAATGTGGGTGGGGGCCTGGGGATCCGCTATATCGAATCCGATGATCCCCCCTCCATCCCGGAGTGGGTGGAAACTGTGGCAACGGCGGTGCAACAAGCCTTTGCCCAGTCCGGGATCCCTTTGCCCAAGGTGCTCTGCGAGCCTGGACGATCTGTGATTGGGCCGGCTGCCGTGACCGCCTACACCCTGGGAGGGCAAAAGCGGATCCCTCCCAGCGATGACCTGCCCCAGGGACGCACCTACATCACCATCGACGGTGGTATGTCCGACAACCCCCGCCCGATCACCTACCAAGCCCGCTATACCGCCCTTCTGGCCAACCGACCAGAGGCAGAGGCCACGCAGCGGGTAACGGTGGCCGGCAAGCACTGCGAGTCGGGGGATGTGCTGTTGAAGGATGTGCTTCTGCCCGCCCCAATGGCAGGAGAAGTGTTGGTGGTTTTGGCGACGGGGGCCTACAACTACAGCATGGCTTCCAATTACAATCGCTTCCCTCGGCCAGCCGCGGTGCTGGTCAACGAGGGAGAGGCCCAGTTGATTGTGCGGCGAGAAACTTATGCCGACTTAATCCGTCAAGATGTCTTGCCAGAGCGGTTGCTGCGTTGAAGGGGAAGTTTGCCCATACCCATCTGGTCAGTAGAGGCACAGCCTTTCCTGGCAGCGCCGACCGCAGCCAACGCACCTCATGCGAGAAAGACTGGAAGACAGCCAGGAGGTGAGTGGTAGGCTGGTCTGGGGGCCGCAGTCCAACAGGGGTTCTGAGGTGCAGAACGGCACCAGGCAGAAGGTCCGCAATGAGGGGAGCGTGAACGGGGTTTTTCGCCATGCTGGCGGCCTTATGGGCTTGGCTACAGCAGTTTAACTTTCTCAGCCTCTTGGACTGGGCTCTGGCTGTCTTTCTGTTGGCTTTGGCTCTCTACTACACCCGCGAAAGTCGTGCTGGGGTGCTGGTGAGGGGATTTATAGTGCTGCTGGTGCTGTACCTGGCCACAGCCTCTCTCCCCTTGGTTCACCTGATCTTGGATCGCCTGCTCCTGGGCGCAGCTGTAGCCATGGGCGTGCTCTTTCAACCGGAGTTTCGCCGGCTGCTGGAGCAATTGGCAAGAGCCATCCGCATGGAGTGGCCGAGCAACGCAGGCGATGACGAGGAGGATCCTGAGGAAGATTTGGTGGAAGAACTGGTGCAAGCAGTGCGAGAACTTTCCCAAAACCGCACAGGAGCGCTGATTGTGATCGAGCCGGAGCAACCAATTGACTCGCGGGTGTTTACCGACAAAGGAGTACCTCTCCAGGCGCGGGTGTCGCGGGAGATCTTGCAGACCATTTTCCAGACTTCAACTTTGTTGCATGATGGGGCTGTGGTCATCCATCGGAATCGCATTCGCGCAGCGGGGGTCATCCTGCCGGTTTCGGAGCGGGCCGCCTCTCGACAGCTGGGCACACGGCACCGCGCTGCGATGGGGATCACAGAGCAGACCAATTGCTTGTGTATTGTGGTCTCAGAAGAAACGGGATCCATTTCCCTGGCGGAGGGTGGGCGCATCGAGCGGCCTCTGACCAGTGCCAAGTTACACGAACTGCTGGTACAGCGGTTGCGCAATCCCCGCGATGCCAAAAAACGAGATGCTCCGCTAAAGGGATTGTGGGCCCACCCCTGGTTTCGCAATGGGCCGCTGCGCTGGTGGGGATCCCTTGTCGATCTGACTAAACTCTTTCGCAAACCTGAGAAAACCCTCCCCGAAGACTGAATCTCCATGACCCTTTCTCCTGCCCATCTTCTGCAGTTGCCTGCCGACCTAGATCCGCAGTTGTTGCCCCGCCATGTGGCGGTGGTGATGGATGGCAACGGGCGTTGGGCGCAAAAACGGGGCTTACCCCGCAGTGTTGGGCATCAGCGAGGGGCAGCGGCCCTGAAGGAGCTGCTGCGCTGTTGCAATGATTGGGGGATCCCAGCCCTTACCGCCTATGCCTTCTCCACCGAGAACTGGGGCCGGGCCCGCGAGGAGGTGGATTTTCTCATGACTTTGTTCGAGCAGGTGCTGTGGCAGGAATTGGGGGAAATGGTGCAGCAGGGGGTGCGCATCCAGTTTGCCGGCCAGTTGTCGGCTCTGCCCCACTCTCTGCAGGAAACCATCGTGCATGCGGTGGCCTGCACCCAGCACAACAAGGGCATTTGCCTGACGGTGGCCCTCAACTACGGGGGACGACAGGAGATCCTACAAGCCTGCCGCTCCATTGCCACCTTGGTGCAGCAGGGGCTGCTGCAGCCGGATCAGATTGACGAGGCCCTCTTTTCCCAATTTCTCTACACCACCGGCTTATCGGATCCTGATCTGCTGATCCGTACCAGCGGCGAGATGCGCATCAGCAACTTCCTGCTCTGGCAGATGGCCTACACCGAGCAGTATTTCACCCCCATCCTCTGGCCGGATTTCGACCGAGCCGCTTTTCACCAAGCCTTGCTTAGCTATCAGTCGCGGCAGCGGCGGTTTGGCAGGTGAGGATGATCCCTGGTTGGATATCCGTTGCCAACCGGCAGCTAGCGCAGAAAGCTGGTCACCAACCACATCACCGTAAACGTGATCCCCACCAACAGCGCACCAGGAGCATCGCCACCGGTGAGAGGAAGGGCAATGCCGTAGGCCAACATCAGCCCCAGGCTCAGGCCCGCCAGGGCCAAGAGAAAAGCGCGAATGAAGCGGTGCTCTTTGCGGTACAGGAAATAGATACAAGCCATCAGCCCCAAGGCCAGTTGCAGCGAGGGGTACTCATCGGGAGCCAGGATAACCCAACCCCCCAGCCCACCCAGCAGCGCCGCAGGCCAGAGGGCATCGGCGGTAGAGGGGGTATCCAACCAGCGGCTGACCCAGGGGGGATTTTGGGCAGCAGGGCGAGGCAAACTCAGCTCCGGCTCAGGATGGGCAGCCCGTTGTTCGGCGTAGCGAATGCGATCGGGAACGGCGATTTTGCCCTCTTTGCGCAGGCGCAGGCGCTGCATCAGGATGGCATCGTAGGCTTGCTCCACCCGCTCTTGCTGCTGTTCATCGGCGCCCAAGCTGGCCAGGAGCCGAGCCCGCGCCGATTGAATCTCTTCAAAAGAGGCTTCTTCGCTAATTCCCAACACCTGATACGGACTCATCTCAGCCATAGCGACCAGCCCTGTAACTCTTTATCACCTTAACCCAGCCTGCCCGACCTTCGATCCGGCTACGTGACGGGGATCGACAACGGGGATTGAGTTGCCGCATTCCCCAAGGCTACGGATTTGGAGATGGAGGCAAGCTCCGTTTGTAGACATCGGGCCACATACTCAACCGCAGCGTAGGTGGTGGCTTTGCCAAGGCTAAGGCGAATGGATCCCAGCGCCTCGGCTTCTGAGTGGCCCATGGCCAAGAGGATGCGGCTGGGGATCAGTTGGCCGCTGCTACAGGCGGAGCCGGCGCTAATGGCGATCCCCTGGCGGCTTAGGGCCCTGACCAGCACATTCCCCGGGATCCCTGCGGTGCAGTAGCTGAGGTGGTGGGGCAGACGCTGCTCCAAATCCACAGGGCCGGTCAGCCGCAAACCGGGCACCTCCGCTAGCAACTGGGCCAAATGCCGTTGCAATTGCCGCAGGCGGGCCGTTTCTTGAGATAGCTCTTGGGCCGCCAAAGCTGCCGCCACTCCCAAGCCGACAATGCCCGGGATCCCTTGGGTGCCAGCCCGCAGCCGCCGTTCTTGCCCACCCCCCCGCAGCAGCGGTCGCAGCTCCACCCCTGGGCGCACGTACAGCGCCCCCACCCCCTGGGGCCCGTAGAGTTTATGCCCGGAAAGGGAGAGCAGATCCACCGGCAGTTGCGCCAGATCCAGCGGGATCCGCCCCACCGTCTGCACAGCGTCGGTGTGGAAGAGCACCCCCGCCTGGCGACAGATCTGACCCAGCTCTGCAATGGGCTGCAGGGATCCCACCTCATTTTGGCCGTGGACGATGGAGACCAAAACGGTATTGGGTTGCAGCGCCTGGATCAAAGTCTGGGGATCCACCTGGCCGGCGGCGTTCACCAGCAGACGGGTGACCTGCCAGCCTTGGGACTGCAACTGGCGGGCAGCATTCTCCACCGAGGCGTGCTCGACGCTGGAGATGATGAGATGTTGGGGAGTAGAGTAGCGCTGGGCCACCCCAAACAGGGCCAGGTTGTTGGACTCCGTCCCGCCTGAGGTAAACAGCAGCGCCTCCGGCTCACAGTTAAGCAGCTCGGCCACCTGCTGCCGCGCCCGCTCCATGGCCATGGCGGCCCGTTCTCCCCACCCGTGCAAGCTGGAGGGGTTGCCCCAGCTTTCCTGCATCGCCATCTGCATGGCCTCGATCACCTCAGGCCGAGGCGGAGTGGTGGCGCTGTGGTCAAAGTAGAGGGCAGGATCCAAACGCAACATGCCAGCTCGACCAGCCGGGGCTCCGTGTTCCTATCTTAAGATCCTTGGCCAGTGTTGCCCAACGCTGGCAGCAGCTTCCCCTTGTTGAGGCCAAACCCGCTGGAGGCAAATTGAGCCTGCCTACTTGAAAAGACTAGTACGCTGGCGGTGCATCACCACCGATTCCACCAAGCCAATGGCCAGAAAATTGGTCAGTAGAGCCGAGCGGCCATAACTTAGAAAAGGCAAAGGCAAGCCGGTAATCGGGGCCAGGCCGATGGTCATGCTGATGTTCACCACCGCCTGAAAGAGGATCATCGCCAGCACCCCAATGGCAATCAGGGATCCAAAATTGTCCTTGGCCCCTTGGGCAATCCAGATCAGCCGCGCACACAGGATCCAGAACAGGATCAGCACCGTCAGGGTGCCGATAAAACCCATCTCTTCCCCAATGGCCGAGAAAATAAAATCCGTGTGCTGTTCGGGGATGAAGTCCAGCTGGGTTTGGGTGCCCTGCTGGATACCGCGGCCCCAGAGGCCGCCGGCTCCGATGGCAATGCGGGATTGAATGAGGTGATAGCCGGCTCCCCAGGGCTCTTGCATGGGATCGATAAAAATCTCCAGCCGCCGCCGCTGATAGGGCTTGAGAAGGTGCCAGGCTAGCTGACCCAACTGCCCCGAGAGCAGGTTGATTACCCCAAAAGTTACGGCCCCCGTCCACTGCCAGGGGAGACGCCAAGCAGCCAACCCCGCCATTCCCAGACACCAGAGCAGCCAAACCCAAAGCATCCAGCTCAGCTCTGGGCGAGTGTGTAAGCCATAGAGAATGGCTCCCACCCCCGGCGACAGGAGCAAGAGGATCCAACTGCCCTTGGCTCCGGCCCAGTAGAGCATGACCAGGACAATCACCACAAACACCAGGGCAGTGCCCAGGTTGGGCTGCAGGAAAATCAAGATCCAGGGAGGAGCAATGACGGCAACGGCCACCCAAATCTGGCTGAAGTACTTGATCGGCCAGTGGTGCAGGAGAGCGGCCAGGGTGATGATTACCCCCAGCTTGGCAAACTCAGAAGGCTGCACCTGAAAGCCGGCGATGGAGAGCCAGCGCTCCGCCCCTCCCCCCGCCGTGCCGAAAAAGAGCACTGCAATTAAACCTGCCAAGGTCAGGAAGTAGGTGAACCAGTGCCAGCGCAAAAGCCGCTCATACGGGATCCGGGCTACCATTCCCAAAAACACCAGGCTGATCCCGGCCATGATCAACTGCTGCAGCCAATAGTGGCTGATGGGACGCTCCCAGACTGCGCTGCGGATGGCAAGAATGCCGATGCCTGTCAAGGCCAGCACCGTGGCCAGCAACATGCCATCGAACTCGCGCCAAGGAGCCAAGATCTGCCGCAGAAGCTTTTTCCACCTAGGCTGAGAAGACACCTTTGGGTCAACGTTGCCCAGCAATAGACCCCATCCTCCAAAGCAAGGCCAGCACCAGTTTGACATGCCCCTTGGCCCACTGGCTCACTCTCGACCCCTCTCCCACGGGGGGAGCTATTCCCAGCTCTGCAGTTGCCCTAGCCAAGCGGAGAGGCGGGATCCCACCTCTTCTCGACGCCCTTCAAGATTGGCTGCCGTCCAAATCAGAAGCAGGCCCAGCAGGATCCCAGTGGCCCAGAGCAGCAGCGCATCAGTTGTTACCAACAGCCATCCCTGCCGCAGGATCCCCAGCCCAAAGGCCAGCGTGCCCACGAAGAGATAGGCTCTTACCCGCAAGGCCAAGCCCAGCAGACCCAAGGCCAAACCCAACCCTACCGGCCAAAAGCCCGTCCACCGTTGCCCGTGAGTTTCCACCAGCACCACCAGCAGCCATGTGCCCAAGGAAACCAGCCGCAGCCAATGCCGCCCCCGCCGTCCGTTGGTTTCCTGTAATCCCGGATCCACCTGGGCCACATAGAGCAGGGATCCCACCAAGGGTAGGGCGGAGAACGTGAGAGAAGACCAGTCCTGTTGCTGGATGTAATCCCAGAGGATCCAGTTGCTCAAAAACAAGCTGATGTAGCCCAGGCGCACTTGGGATCTCCAGATAGCCAGCAGGGCATAGTAGGTTGCCCCCAGCAGCAGATTAAGGGTGTTATTTCCTCCCGCGGTTACCAGAAAAGCGGCCAGGGGCAGCACCAGGGCCGTATTCTGCCAAGGAGCCGCCGGCCAGCCCCACCGTCGCCAGGGCAAGCCGTGGTAAACCAGCCCCAGCCCACAGAGCAGGGATCCGGCCCATCGCGCTATGGATAGCTGCGGCAGCCCCAGGAACACACCGCCCAGCAGAACCCCAGCTCCTTGCCATGCACTGAGGTAACCCCAGACCGTTGGCACCCAATTTTGCTCTGTTGGAGATTCTAGAGTTGAGGTTCTCGCCTGTCCGGCGGCATAGGCCACCAGGCCGGATCCCGTCAGCACCCAGAGGAGCTGTCCCCAACGGCTGAGGCGAGGATCGAAAAGGGCAGACCAGAGGACAAGGCTGGCCAGAGCCCAGTTGGCCAAGGCCATCCAGCGCAACCCAGCTCTTTTAAGCTGCAGGGTCGCCGCCAGCCAAGGGGGACAAAAGCCGTAGCCCCAGGCCAAGCTCAGCCCTAACAGAGCGATCAACACCAACCCATTTGCCAGGGATCCCCCAGTTCGCTGGCTGAGGAAGTAAACCCAGCTCTCGTAGGCGGCCACAGACACGCCCCAAGCGCCCAGGAGCCCTTTCCAGTTGGCAGGACGGAGGTCTTCCCGGCCTTGCTCTTGCGCCCGTTGGACCGCCTGTCGACGCCCCAGGCCCAGCAACACGATGGAGAGACCTAAGCTGCCCAAGCCCGTTACCTCACTCCACTGGGCATGGGATCCCAGCCAGCCCAACCCTGCATAGATCAAAGGCCCCGTCCGCCAGAAGCTCAGGGCCCTGACCTGTTGCAGGAGCTGCCCCCCCAAAGACTTTGTCCCGCCAGCGCGAGCGGCCCCCTCAAGCAAGAGTTTTTCCGGCCCAATCCAAAAGAGGATCCCCAGGCTCAGATTGATGACGGCAAGCAGAGGGGCAACAGGACGGGATCCCTGCACAGCCCACAAGAGGCTGCTGGCCACCAACAGCTCCAAAGCCCAGATCAGCCCATAGGACAGCCTCTCCATTACAGACCATGAGATGGCCGACGAAGCCTCCTGACCGCTGCCGCCAGTTGAGACATCCTCCGCCCTGGAAGGAGACGGGCTTTCGCTCTCCAAGCCAGCAGGATGGACACCGCCGTCGCGATAAAAAGCGGGAGCCACTTCCACCCAAAGCCGCAAAACAATGGCCACCAGGACAGTCCCAGAGGCCAGGGTCAGAGCCACTGGGGAATCCAGGTACTTTCCACCACCGATGCGACCTGCTTCTGGCTGCAATGTCTGCAACGTTAGGGAAAGTAAAAGTACGATCCCCAGCAGAAAGCCAAAGCCATCCAGCACCGGTCGGTAAGCTGCCCGAAGGCGGGGAGAGAGGTAGTGGAACGGAGTCCCTAGGCTGTAGCGACAGCCGCTAGTGCTCCGCACCGCTGTCGCGAACAACAGCAGCACCCCCAAGGCCGTCAGCCATTCTGACTCCGTTAAAGCGGGGAACAGCCGATGGATTCCCACCAGACCGAACCCCCAGCCAAACGTCACTGTCAACAGCACCTCTGCTGGAACAACTGCGTTGGCGGTGTGGAGCTCATGGTCGGCGGAGGGGAAAGAGGCCCACACCCACACCTGAGTGGCCATCAGCAGCAACCCCAAGCCCAGACCCAGAAACTCAACCCCCGGCCTTCCAAAGGTGAGTAACTGGGCCAGCAAAAGGGAGAGAACTGCCGGGAAACGCAAAGACCCGCGCTCCGGGATCCCCTGCTGCCAGGAAAGGGATCCCAATCCCCCTTGCTCTGGGCTCTGCAGCCAGCGGGGCATGAACTCCAGGGGGGGCAGGGCCAATACCTGAGCTGCCGTTAAAACAAGAGGCACCAGCAGCCACAGCCAGCCCATGGATTGTTCACCAGTCGCAGACGAATCAAGGAACCGTTGCAGCAAAAACGCCAAGTAGCTGGATCCCACCAACACCGACCCTATGCCATCTGCACTTCGCTGCCACAGCCCCACGGGCAATCCCCAAAAGCGCCCTGACCCACCCAGAGCCACCCGCCCTGCCCATTCCAATAGACCCACCAGCAGCAGAACCACTCCCCAACTGGACAGGCTAGTGCTCCGCACCGCTGGCGCGAACAAGTCGGGCAAAAGCCAGCGGATCCCGGCTAGCAGTGCCCCCACTCCGTAGGCGTGGGTCAGGAGTACCCAAAGAAAGTTGGGAGTTTCTCCTGATCTGGACTTTTGTTGTAGCCACCAGGCCAGGATCCCGGCGCTCAAAAGCAAGTGCCAAAAGCGAATGGCCGGATAGGGAAGGCTCAAGAGCAGCAGGGATCCCCCTAGCCCCAAAACCAAGCGCTCTGTTGGTTCTACCAGCCTAGAAAAGTCTGTCTCGCCGGCTTCTGGAGTGCTCCTCTGCCAGCGGGCCGCCAACCCCAACCACAGCACCTCGTAGGGCAGTAGCACCAACCCCAGCAATCCCCAGGAGGAATCAAGGGGCTGAAACCAGTTGATCACTGTAGCCACAACTGCTTGCCGCCAGCTTGGGGGCCACACCTGCCAAAAAGCCCAGCAAGTTTCCAGGCCCAGCAAGAATAGCAACGTCAAATGCACCCTAAGGACTTCGTCCCGCTGGGGCGACTGGGTGTGTCGGCGCAAGCGCCCGATTAAGACATGGATCCCCAGCAGGCTAATCCCCAGCAACTGCCAGCCGCTGAAACGGCTCTCCGCCAAGCCAATGGCGGCCAGCAGCCAGCCCACCACCAACAGCACCCAGCTTCCATCCCACCAGCGGGAGAGCATCCCCTCCTGAGCGCCTTCTGCTACGATGTGCGGGGATCCCTGGGGCCATTCCGCTGCCAGCCAACCCAACAGGGCCACCGCCAACCCCAACTGCGACACTTGGACATGCCCAGACAGCAGCCCCCGCAGGATCAACAGGGATCCGGCAGCCCCGATTAGCCAGAGCCTGGAGCCCCGTAATTCTAGAGACCGGCGGCTCCAGGTGTAAATCACGGTGCTGAGGATCCCCAGATACAGGATCCCCAGGGCAACCGTGGGGCGAAGCTCCTGCGGCCCCAGGCTCCAGAAAGCGTGCAAGCCGGAGAGGGACAAAAAGTTCACCAAGGTTCCGTAAAAGGCATTGGGCTCCACACCGCTGTCGCGAAAGCCGGCACCTGAACCCAGCGAGCGCACCCGACCCTCAGCCGTCAACGGGATCCCCAGCAGCAAGCCCAGCGCCAGGATACGGATCCCCCAAGGGATCCCCAGCCCATCCAGCGCCCACACGTTCACCGGCACCAGCAGCAAGGCAATGGCCTCGAGAGTCTGGCCGGTTAGACGCAGCCCTTCCTGCCGCTGAGCCCACCCAGCGCCCACCCCAAAAGCCGCCGTGTAGGCCAAGAGCACCCCATACTGGGCAGTTGGGGAAAATTGCTCCCAGCGGCTGGCCGCCAGCACCCCGGAGGACACCACCACCAAAAACAGGCCCAGCAGCAACAGCCAAGTCACGCTTAGCTCGGACAGCAAGTTCCGCAGCAAAACAGCCAGTGCCGGGGGAGAGGGGGACAAGGACTCCGTCCGAGTAGCGCGATAGTGCTCCGCACCGCTGGCGCGAACAGGTTGAGGGGCAGCTTGGGGCTCTTCTCCCGCCTCAACTCCAGATCCAGCCAGGCGAGCATTTCTTTCCCGCACCATCCCCGGGATCCAAATCAAATCCAGGAGCTGACCGATCCCCAGCAGCCCAAGAGTAAGCAGCCAGAGCAGCCCCGTGCCCCAGCGGCGCAGATAAAAACGGTGCAAGCCACAAATGCCAAGTAAACCTAAAAGCCACAGCACGTAGGCCGAGCCAAGACGAGCCGGGATCTCGTCGCTGGGGGAAACTGCCGCTGACCTTGGTTCCTCCCCCTCTAGCCGATACTGCTCCACCAGCAAGCGAAAGTGCTCTGGAGTCAGCAAGCTCAGCTCCAGCCAGGCCCGCAAACCCTGCAAGACTTGCTGCCGGGATCCCCGAACGGTGAGCTCCAAAAGGACTTGCTCCGAGGAGGGCGAGCGGTCAGATTGCAGCTCCTCTGCTCCTGGAGGCAAGAGGCGATCCTGGGATCCCATGGCCAGATTCCTTGAGCAAAAGGCTTGGGGCTACTGCTACTCTAAGCCTTGCTCTAGCTGGTTGCCATGCCGTTCTCAAATCCTTCTGATACATTTACGCTGAACACTGCTGAACATCACTGTTCAA
>NZ_JANSIM010000201.1:0-4640 GCF_047502655.1 Synechococcus sp. R5-12
AACAGTGATGTTCAGCAGTGTTCAGCGTAAATGTATCAGCACGGCATTCACACTTTGGTGTACAGTCCCCTCTGCCGAGGTCTGCTGAGCGGACGGATGACGCCACAAACCACCTTCCCTTCAGGGGATATGCGCGCCGGGATCGATCCCAAGTTTGTTGAACCGCGCTACTCCCAGTACCTAAAAGCGGCAGAGGCATTGAGTCAGTTTGCTCAGGATCGCTATGGCAAGACCTTGGCTCAGTTGGCGGTGCGCTGGCTGCTGGATCAACCAGGGGTGAGTGTGGCACTGTGGGGGGCACGCAAGCCCTATCATCTGGAAGCGATATCCGGCCTTTGGGGCTGGTCGTTGGATGCGGAAGCGATGCAGACCATCGAGGATATTTTGCAAAGGTATGTTCCCGAGTCCATTCCCCCCAGCTTTATGTCCCCGCCTGCCCGCGCTGCCTAGTTGTTGCTTTCTGTTCCCTTGCCGTTTGCGTTAGCGGTGGGGAGCACTTTGTCGCCGGGATCCCAGTCCTACGATTGAGTTTGGCAAAAAATGGGATGTAGAGCCCTGTCCTACCGCTACATAACTGGCCAGTAGGGCGAGGGGGCTGTTAACCACGGGAGAACAAAGATGGCCATCCCAGATGCATTCGCGTCAGCAGTGCGGAGCACTTTGACCCACAAAGCAGACAGGCCAAGGGATCCGGCTGACCAGAATGGGCCCACAGCGCCTTCTCAGGCGGGATCCCTGATTCTCCACGTGGGGGGCATGAGTTGTGCCGGCTGCGTTCGCACCGTTGAGCAGGCCCTGCTGAGACAGCCGGGGGTGGTTAAGGCCAGCGTTAACCTGGTTACCGAGTCGGCCCTTGTGGAGTTTGCCCCTGGGATCCGGCCCGACCCGCAGCACCTGGCCCAGATTTTGACAGAGGCAGGGTTTCCCAGCCGCTACAGTTCAGAGGGTGAGGCCCTCTCCGGCGGGAGTTCCGTTCGCGTCAGCGGTGCGGAGCACTCTCAAGATCCCTCTTCCCCTCCCGGTGGGTGGGAAGAAGCCTTGGATGTGCCTGCGGATCCCCTCTCTCGGCAGCGACAGCAGACCCGACACCACATTCGCCAAGCGCTCACCGCCGCTTTTTTGCTGCTGATTTCTGCCGCCGGACACTTGGATCTCTTCGCCCGTCTGGGCTTGCCCCTCCTTAATGATGTCTGGCTGCACTGGGGCTTGGCGACCTTGACTTTTGTCGGCCCAGCTCGCGGCATTGTCCTGGATGGTTGGAGAGGGGCGCGGCGGCTGGCCCCCAACATGAACACCTTGGTTACCTTGGGATCCGGATCGGCCTACCTGGCCAGTCTGGTGGGGTTGTTGGCCCCTCAGGTGGGCTGGGAGTGCTTTTTCGACGAGCCCGTCATGATGCTCAGCTTCATCCTGTTGGGACGGGCCTTGGAACAGCACAGCCGCCTGCGGGCGGCCAGCAGCCTGCAATCGCTGGTGAGCTTGTGTCCCAGTTTGGCTCGGCGGGTTCAGCCTGCAGAGAAGGCGGGATCTCTGGCTTCCAGCCCAGAGGGGAACCTGGATCTGGGATCCCAAACCGGAGAATGGTGCCCTGTCGAACAGGTGCGAGTGGGGGATTGGCTCCAGGTGCGGGCCGGCGAACAGATCCCGGTGGATGGAGAAGTCATTGCCGGCCAGGCCACGGTCAACGAGGGGATGCTGACAGGGGAACCCTTGCCGGTGCTGAAACAAGCGGGGGATCCCGTGGTGGCGGGAACGCTGAACCAATCGGGGTTGCTGCTGTGCCGGGCGACGCGCACCGGGAAAGACACCACCTTGGCCCAGGTCATTCGCCTGGTGGAAGAGGCCCAAACTCGCAAGGCCCCCATCCAAGGGATAGCCGACCAGGTGGCGGGCTACTTCACCTATGGGGTGGTCACGCTGGCCATTCTCACCTTTGGGTTCTGGTACTGGATTGGGATCCCACTCTGGGGGAGCGGCGGTGCGGAGCACTTCGTCCTGGCGGGGTTCAGCCTGCACGCCCATCTGCATCTGGGTGACCATCCCCCTCACCCCACACCTCTGCTCAGCAGCCTCAAGATGGCCATTGCCGTTTTGGTGGTGGCCTGCCCCTGTGCTTTGGGGTTGGCTACGCCGATGGCCATCCTGGTGGGTACTGGCTTGGGAGCCGAGCGGGGTTTGCTCATCCGAGGGGGAGATGTTCTGGAGAAAGCCCATCGCTTGCAAACGGTGGTCTTCGACAAAACCGGCACCCTCACCCAAGGGGATCCCCACCTGACGGACTGTCTCAGCCTTGACCCCTCCCTGGATCCCAATCGCCTACTCCAACTGGCGGCCACAGTGGAAAGCGGCACTCGCCATCCGCTGGCGCAAGCCATTTTGCAAGCCGCCCGCACCCAGGGTTTGCCGTTGCTCTCCGCCGGCGAGTTTCAAACCCAGCCGGGGATAGGAGTCGCCGCCCAAGTGGAAGGGCAGGAAGTGGTGTTGGGATCCCTGGATGGGCTGGCTGCTTTGGGGATCCCGCTGTCCCAGGAGACCCAGGCCCAGGCCGAGGCGCTACTGGCAGCCGGCAAAACGGTGGTGGGCGTGGCTCTAGAGGGATCCCTGGTGGGGCTGCTGGCAGCCCAGGATCCCTTGCGGCCCGATGCGCAGGCAACGCTGCAACAGCTCCGGAAAATGGGCCTGCAGGTGGTTTTGCTAACCGGCGATCGGGCGGAGGTGGCCCACCAGGTGGCTGAGGCTCTGCAAGTGCCAGGTCTCCGCGTTATCGCCGAGGTTCACCCGGCAGACAAAGCTCAAGTCATCCGCGACCTGCAGACCCAAGGCCAGAGAGTTGCCATGGTGGGCGATGGCATTAACGACGCTCCGGCTTTGGCCCAAGCCGATGTGGGCATCGCCCTGCACTCAGCCACTGATGCGGCCTTAGAAACCGCCGATATCATCCTCATGCGCAACCGCCTCTGGGATGTGGTGGAAGCTATCCGCCTCAGCCGCGCCACCTTCCGCAAGATCCAGCAGAACCTCCTCTGGGCCTTTGGCTACAACCTGGTGGGGATCCCAGTGGCAGCAGGCGTGCTCCTACCCCCCTTTGGCATTGGGCTTAGCCCGGCAATCGCTGGGGGTCTCATGGCCTTGAGTTCCCTCAGTGTAATCCTCAATTCACTCCTCTTGAGGCGAACTTTTGTACCCCGTAGATCTTCGAGTAGCCGCAGCTAAAAAAGTGTTAAAAATTACGAATGACTAAGTATCGATCGTTAAGTCTTCCGAGGTTTTACCGAGCTTCTGACACAATTTCCGCTGCGTCCAAGCCAAAAATTCGGCAACTTCGATTACATTTGATTAAAAAGATTAATCCGCTTTAACTTTTGAGGATTTGGTTGTAAGATTAGGCCGAAACCAAGCTGTAAGCGCATCTTCTGGTTTCTTGCTTAGCAAAGCAAAAACCGTGAAAATACTGGGAAAGCGCATCTTGCAGCGGTGAAGGGAGCAAAAGTATGGCGATGCTTGGAGATCTTCAGGAATTTTCCTTATGCGACCTGTTGCATTTAATGGAAAAGGGTAAGAAAGCAGGGCAATTATCCATCTGGGCACCCAATGGCATTCAGCGGATTTGGTTTTACCAAGGTCGGGTGGTCGCCGCCCTCACCCCTGAAGAAAAGCATCGTTTGGAAAGCCTGCTGACGCGCTTTGGCTTGGTGGACGAGCAGGTGGTCAGCCAGTTGGTCGCTAGGGGCTTGGAGGAGCCTCTGGGGCGTTGCCTGCAGCGGCAAGGGTTGATCTCGCCCGTAGATTTGGCCAAGCTCTTTCGCCATCAACTGCAAACCGGCCTCTACAGCCTCTTTGCCCTCGAATCCGGACAGTTCAGCTTTTTGCCCAATGTGCCCATGCCCTATCGAGAAATGACCGGCCTGAGCAAGGGCGCCACCGCTGCTGTCTTGGAAGCCCTGCAGCAGCTCAAGCTGGAGCAACGCCCCGAAAAAGACCTGCCAGAGCCCGATAGCTGCTTTTGGCGTACCAGCACCGAACTGCCTCTGTTCAAACTTTCTGCGCTGGAGTGGGGGATCCTGGAGCAGGTGTCGCCTTCTCGCAAGCTGACGGCTTTGGCTCAAGCACTGGGGGCAGACCTGCTGGAGGTGCGCTATGCCTGTGCCCGTCTGGCCAAGCTGGGGTTGATCAGTCCCTGTGAGGGGCCAACGGTTCTGGCTCGGTCTGGTCACTGGGAGCTGTCCAAGTCGATTGCTGAGGAGGTGAATCCCGAGCCGGTGAGGGAGAGGCTGGGGGCAAGGGTGCCTGGTCTCCAGGATGAGGGCGGCCCCGTCAAGCCTTCTCTGGTCAGTCGATTGGCCACCCTCCTCAAGGGCATGCGCGAAAAATAAAAGCATAGGGATATTTGCAGTCATGTTTTCGGTTTTCGGGTAGAAACATTAGAAATAGTGAATCAGCAGGGAGATGTAGGATGGCTAATCTGTCCTCTTTGCAGGCGATCCTCCAGAGCTATGTTGCCAACACACCGGAAGTCCAGGGAGCAGCAGTGGTCACCCCCGACGGGCTACCTTTAGCTTCCACACTGCCTGTGGGTATGGATGAAGAGAGAACCTCTGCTATGTCGGCTGCCATGCTTTCTTTGGGCGAACGGATTGGGA
>NZ_JANSIM010000025.1:0-9193 GCF_047502655.1 Synechococcus sp. R5-12
GTTGAACAGTGATGTTCAGCAGTGTTCAGCGTAAATGTATCAGCGCCGGACATCCCTATTCTCCTTCAGACGGGAGGGATCCCTCCCCTGAGGGACAGGGATCCATTGGCGACGGCGGGACAGAGTCCTCCGCTGCTGCAGCAGAAGGGGAATCGGCGCCCGGTCGTGTCAGCAGTGGGGAACTGTCTGCGATCCCGGCTGCCCCGCCAGGGTTTAAGTCGGGGTTTGTGGGGCTGATCGGGCGGCCCAATGTGGGCAAGTCCACCCTACTCAACGCCCTGGTGGGACAAAAGATTGCCATCACCTCTCCCGTGGCCCAGACCACCCGCAACCGCCTGCAGGGGATCCTCTCCCTACCCCAAGCCCAGATCATCTGGGTGGATACCCCTGGCATCCACAAACCCCACCACCGCCTGGGGGAAATCTTGGTACACAACGCCCAGGCAGCCATTGCCGCTGTGGACGTGATCCTCTTCGTGGTGGATGGATCGGTGCCGGCAGGACGCGGGGATGCTTTTA
Organism: Synechococcus sp. R5-12; assembly: GCF_047502655.1. Lineage (NCBI taxonomy): Bacteria > Bacillati > Cyanobacteriota > Cyanophyceae > Synechococcales > Synechococcaceae > Synechococcus > Synechococcus sp. R5-12. The sequence continues at coordinate 520 of NZ_JANSIM010000025.1, forward strand.
TTGCCGAGCGGATCCCTGCTGCTTCCCCCTGCCTGATCGTCTGCAACAAAGCGGATCTGCTTCCTCGGGATGCTGCCGTGCGCCAAGCTCACCAGGAGAGCTACCAAGCCCTGCGCCCCGGCGCTCCTGTCGTTTGGGTGTCTGCCTTGGATCCCAGCAGTTTGACACCCCTGATCCAAGCCACCATCGATCTGCTGCCCACCGGCCCCTACTACTACCCGCCGGATCTGGTGACGGATCAGCCGGAGCGGTTCATCATGGCGGAGCTGATCCGAGAACAGGTGCTGCTGCAGACCCGCGAGGAAGTGCCCCATTCCGTGGCCGTGACCATCGACCAGGTGGAAGAAACCCCCAACGTCACCCGCATCTTGGCCACCCTCTATGTAGAGCGGGACTCGCAAAAGGGGATCCTCATCGGCAAAGGGGGGGAAAGGCTCAAGCGGATCGGCCAGGCAGCCCGCCTGCAGATTCAAAAGCTGATCCTGGGCAAGGTGTACCTGGAGCTGTTTGTCAAGGTGCGGCCCCACTGGCGGCGCTCTGAGCACCTTCTGCGCGACTTGGGCTACAGCGCTACGTCCCCCTAGCGGGAATAAGCCATTTGCGTCAGCAGGACGGAGTTCTTATGCCCCCCTCTCCCCTTGTGGGTAGGAGACTGGGGTATTCGCGCAAGCAGCACGGCGTGCCTGGGGGGAATGCTGCAAAAATGCCCTAGACCTGCTTAGAACAGATACTGACTGGGATCCCTGCGTTAGCTTGGATAGCAAAGCCTTTGGAGTTCAACGGCAGTTTTTCCCATCTTGCTTTGCTGCCCCGCGCTATGACCGCTTTCTATCCCGCTACTGTTCAACCGGGCGCCCGCACCCTGCCTGGCCACTACTACGTCTCCTCCAGCCGCTTTGAGGCGGAGATCGAGCGGATTTTTTATCGGCAGTGGTTCTGCGTGGGGCGCAGTGCCGATCTGGCCCAACCTGGAGACTTTTTGCAGGTGCAGGTGCTCAGAGAAAGCCTGATCCTGGTACGGGATCCCAAGGGGCAAGCCCATGCCTTCTTCAACCACTGTCGCCATCGAGGAACCCGACTCTGCAGCGAGCTCCAAGGCCATTTTGCCGATGGGATCCCTTGCCCCTACCACGCCTGGCGCTATGGGCTGGACGGACAATTGTTGGCGGCTCCCCAGATGCACGAGGTGGAAGACTTTCGCCGTGAAGATTATCCCCTCCACTCCGCTGCCTTGGCAGAATGGGAAGGCTTCGTCTGGGTCAACCTCAGCCGCAATCCTCAGCCCTTCGATGAGGTTTTTGCCCCATTGCAAGGTCGTTTCCGAGAGTGGAACCTGTCCGCTCTGCGGCGAGGCCATCGTATTGAATACCACGTTCAAGCCAATTGGAAATTGCTGTTTGAAAACTACTCTGAGTGCTACCACTGCCCGCTCATTCACCCAGAATTGGCCCGCCTTTCGCCGGCTCGCAGTGGTCGCAACGACTTGATGGAAGGCCCCTTTTTGGGCGGCTACATGTTGCTCAATCCAGATGTGACCAGCCTAAACATGAGTGGCCAACGCAGCTTGCCCCTGATCTCCACCGTGCGAGGCGAGAACCAACGGCGGGCCTACTACTACACCCTTATGCCCAATCTATTCTTGAGCCTGCAGCCGGACTATGTCATGACCCACACTCTGTGGCCCCAGGGATCCGACCGGACGCGGGTTGTCTGCGATTGGCTGTTTGAGCCGGAGACCTTGGCGCTGGATGGTTTTGATCCCAGCGAGGTGGTGGAATTGTGGGATCGCACCAATCGACAGGATTGGCACCTGTGCGAGCTCACCCAGCAAGGGGTGGGATCCCGTGCCTATGAAGCAGGGCCTCTTTCCCATGCAGAAGGGTTGCTGCAAGCCTTTGGGCGGGAATACCGCCGGCAGATGCAGGACAAAGCTGCTAAAAAAGTGTTAGGGACAGAGGGTTTTTGTTGATTGGGTTGCCGTTGGCGTTGTTAGGACGAAGTTCTTTGTAAGGTGCTTTGGGCTGAGGTTAACCACAATGTTGCGACTGTACGGGATCCCAACCTCCGGAAATTGCTACAAAGTGGAATTGCTCCTCAAGCAATTGGGGATCCCCTATGAGACGGTTGAAGTCAACTCCAGGGCCGGAGAAAACCGCCGCCCCGAGTACCTGGCCAAAAACCCCCTGGGCCAGATCCCGGCTTTGGAACTGGAAGATGGAACGGTCTTGGCCGAGTCCGCCGCGATCTTGGTCTACCTGGCAGAAGACACCCCCCTCTACGGCCAAAACAAGTTGGAACGGGCCGAGATTTTGAAGTGGTTGCTTTTTGAACAAACCCGCATCGCCCGCTACATCGCCACCACTCGCTTCTGGGTGCGGGCCGGCCAAGCAGAGGCCCATGCTGACGTGATCGCCCAGAACTTGAAATCTGGAACAGAGGCGCTGGAGATCATGGAAGGCCATCTGCAGGGGAAGGTGTTTTTTGTGGGCAACCGCTACACCATCGCCGATCTCGCCCTTTTCACCTACACCCATGTGGCGGAGCAGGGTGGGTTTGACCTTAAGCCCTTTCCCCAGATCCGAGCCTGGTGTCAGCGGGTGAAAGAAACCGACCGGTTCTTCCCCCTACCCGGAGCCTAGAACGCCTTCCGCTAGTTGCTGGCTCCCTCCATGCCCTCTAGCAACTGGCCCAGATACCAAATCTCGACCTCGCTGGCCACTTCCCCCTCAGCCAAGAAGGGCGTGCCATCTTGGAAGTTGAGCGGCCCCTTGAAGAGCTGAATGCTGCCATTCCCCAAGCCAGCAATAAACTCCTCCAGCTTGGCCTTGTCTTCCGGCTTCAGGGCTTCTCCCATGATGAACCCTGCCGAAGACGTGTCCGGGTTGTTGATATCCGACCAGTCGATGGGCGGACGCAGGAATTGGCTCTCGAAGGTGCCCGCGCGAGCTGCCTCGATCAATTGCTTGTATCCTGGCCCCCAGTTGTAGTAAGAAACCCCCAGGCAAATTTCGGGCGCGAAGTTGCAACCGCTGGCCAGGCCGTAGTGGGTGTAGCGCACTCGCTTTCCGGCCTCAGCAGCCCGTTTGCCTTGCACCGCCGCCTCCGGTGTATCCAACCCTGACATCACCACATCAAAGCCGCCGTTGTAAAAGTCATCGGCAACCTTGCTCGGATCCAAAGTGACCCCTGGAATGTTAAACCAAAAGCCAATCCAGGTCACTCGGAATTGCAACTCCTCGGGACGATCCCGGTAAGTATCCCAGCAGTATTTGGCTCCCAAGTAGGCGGCAGCAGCGTAACGGCGGGTTTCGTCGTTGATCAGAGGCCCCAACAGGCCAATTTTGCCGGTTTCGGATCCCAGAGCCGCGGCACATCCGGCCACCATGCGCATCGCTTCCATCTGGGGCATGATGTTGGCCAAGTTGGGCAGATCGATGTAATTTTTCCCTTCCTTCCAGGCCATGTCCCCAGAAGCATGGATAACTGCGATCTCAGGATGCTTGCGGGCCGTTTCAATCGCATCGTCTTTGTGGTCATCGGAAGTAAAGATGATAACCTTCGCACCTCGGGCGATCATGTCATCCGCCACCTGGGAGGCGCGCACATTGGGCCGATCCGCTGGGTTCACCTTGTCCAGGTAGTCAAACTCGACACCGGGCAACTTGGCCTTGACGTATTCGCTGCCCTCCACATGCGCCTGGCTCCAGCCGCCATCCTGCATCGGCCCCACCAGCACCATGCCCACTTTGAAGGTCTCTTGCGCTGTTGTGGGGGTGGATCCCAGTAGAGCGGCGACTGCCAGGCCAATAGCCCAGCCTCTCGAGGGAGAAAAAGCGCGGGTAAGATTCCAGTTCACAGGCAGCTCCAACAGAACAGGGATCCAAAGCCGGAAGACTACATCCATCATCGGGATCCCGCTGCAGATCGCTGTATCTGAGAATACAAAAAGGCGCTTGGCAAACGACGTGGAAGCCAGCAGGGGCTCAGGGAGAAATTTATCGTTCCTTCAGTTCCCGCTGAATCTCCCGCTGGGTTTGCCGCTCTTTGATTGCCTGCCGCTTGTCGTGGAGCTTTTTGCCGCGGGCCACGCCCAGATGGGCTTTGATCCAGCCGCGGTTGAGCACCAGCTTGAGGGGAACCACGGTCAGGCCCTTTTGTTCCACCAAGCCCCGTAGGCGGTCGATCTCGCGGCGGTGCAGCAGCAACTTGCGGCGGCGGGTAGGGTCGTGGTTAAACACTTTGCTGGCGGTGTCATGGGGGGAGATGTGCAGATTGTGCAGCCATGCTTCCCCATCCCGAAAGAGGGCAAAAGCGTCTTGCAGGTTGGCTTTGCCCGCTCGTATCGATTTCACCTCTGTGCCGGTCAGTTGGATCCCGGCCTCATAGGTCTCCAAGATGTCGTACTCGAAGCGGGCGCGACGGTTGTCAACCAGGGTTTTGACGTTGGGATCCACAGCCATAGGCTTTCAGTAGACCAGAGGGCCTAACGAGAGGTCAGGGATCTCTCCAATTTTCGCACCGCCCGCCCAACCAAGCGCTCGGATTTGCCGCGCCAGAGAAAGCGAATGGGGGTACCGGTAAAGTCCAGGTTTTGCCGGAAGTGCTTTTCCAGGAAGCGGCGGTAGTTATCCTTAAACAAATCGGGATCGTTGACAAACAGAACAAAGGTGGGGGGCCGATCCGCCACCTGGGTGCCGTAGTAAATTCTGCCCTGCTTGCCCTGGCGGTTGGTGGGGGGCGATTGCCAGGCAAGAGCATCCTGGAGCACTTCGTTGACCACGGCGGTGGGAACCCGTTTGCGGTGGGCGGCCACCACGGTATTCACCTGCTCAAAGATTTTGTGGGTGCGTTGCCCGGTGAGGGCGCTGACAAACAGGAGCGGCGCCCATTCAATAAAGTAAAGCCTGTCGCGAATCTCGCGGGTGAACTCGTTGATGGTGTGGGTATCTTTGTTTTCTACTGCATCCCACTTGTTGACGACGACAACGCAGGCGCGGCCCTCTTCTTCGATGCGCCCGGCCAGCCTCTGATCCTGTTCGGTAACCCCCTCCAAAGCATCGATCACCAGCAGCACTGCATCCGAGCGCTGGATGGCCTTGAAGGCCCGGTTGATGCTGAAGAACTCAATGCCGTACTGCACGCGGTTTTTTTTGCGGATGCCGGCGGTATCGATGAGGCGATAGGGCTGCCCTTCCCAGGTGACCACGGTGTCGATGGCATCGCGGGTGGTGCCGGAAATGGGGCTGACGATGGCCCGCTCGGATCCTACCAGGCGGTTGAGCAGGCTGGATTTGCCGACGTTGGGCCGTCCCACAATCGAGACGGCGATGGGATCTGGCTCGCCTGCGGCTTCTGCGGTCACTTCGGGCAAGTGAGCCAGCACCGCCTCCAACAGCTCGGCTACCCCATTGCCATGGATGCCGGAACAGGGGATCGGATCCCCCAGCCCCAGCTCCCAAAAGGCTGCTGCCTGAGCCAGGCCCATCTGCCCCGACTCGCACTTGTTTACGGCCACCACCACCGGCAGGGGTTGTTTGCGCAGCCAATCGGCCACTTCTACATCGGCGGGTGTCAGTCCCTCTCGGCCATCCACCACGAAGATCACGGCCTGCGCCTCGGCCATGGCTGCCATCGCTTGCTGGCGAATGTGGGGCAGAAATTCGCTGTCGTCGCCAAAAACCAGGCCGCCGGTGTCCACCACCCGCAAGCGGCGCCCGTTCCACTCCACCTCCTGGTACAGGCGATCCCGGGTCACGCCGGGCTCATCGTGCACAATGGCCGAACGCACCCCCGCCATGCGGTTGACGAGGGTGGATTTGCCCACGTTGGGGCGGCCCACAATGGCCACAAGAGGTAGGGGCACTGTTGGCTCGTCGATAACTTGGGATATCTATCCTAGCTGTTCGGGATCCCGGATGCCCAAAGCCGCCAATCTCGATCATTGCTTTGGATGCAGGTCTGGCGGTAAGTTAGGTACCTATCCTCCCATCAGGCACCGGCTGTGCCCCTTCCCCATTCTTGCCATGAACCGCGCTCTCGTTCCCGCCCAGCGGCTGAACAAGCTGCCCGCCTATGTCTTCGCCCGCTTGGATGAGCTGAAGGCCCGCGCCCGCCAGCAGGGGTTGGATTTGATCGATCTGGGCATGGGCAACCCCGATGGTCCCACCCCACAGCCGGTGGTGGAGGCGGCGCAGGCGGCCATTGCGGATCCCGCCCACCACGGCTACCCGCCCTTTGAGGGCACGGCCAGCTTCCGCCAGGCGATCACGGATTGGTACTGGCGCCGCTACGGGGTGGAGCTGGATCCCAATGGAGAGGCGCTGCCTTTGCTGGGATCCAAAGAGGGGCTGACCCACCTGGCTCTGGCCTATGTGGATCCCGGAGATCTGGTGTTGGTGCCCAGCCCTGCCTATCCAGCCCATTTTCGCGGCCCCATGATTGCCGGCGGGCAGATCTACCCGATGATGCTGCGCCCGCAGAAGGGGTGGTTGATCGATCTGCAAGAAATACCGCCGGAAGTGGCCCAGCAAGCGCGGGTGCTCTACTTTAACTACCCGAACAACCCGACGGCGGCAGTTGCGCCCCGCTCTTTTTTTGAGGAAGTGGTGGAGTTTGCCCGCCGCTACGATCTCATCCTAGTGCACGACCTGTGCTACGCCGAGCTGGCTTTTGATGGCTACCGGCCCACCAGCTTGCTGCAGATCCCAGGGGCCAAGGACTTGGCGGTGGAGTTCCATACCCTTTCCAAAACCTACAACATGGCCGGTTGGCGGGTGGGATTTGTGGTGGGCAATCGCCAGATCATCCAGAGCTTGCGCACTCTAAAAACCAATCTTGACTACGGCATTTTCGCTGCCATCCAAAAGGCCGCCGAAACTGCCCTGCGCCTGCCGGATAGCTACCTGGAGCAGGTACAAGAGCGCTACCGCCGCCGGCGCGACTATCTGATCGGCCGCCTAGCGGAGTTGGGCTGGCGGATCGAGCCGCCACGGGCGACGATGTATCTCTGGATCCCTACCCCCCGCGCTGCCGACGGCACCCCTGAGGGATCGACGGAGTTTGCCCTGCGGGTGCTGGAATCTACAGGCGTGGTCGTAACCCCCGGCAGCGCTTTTGGAGAGGGAGGAGAGGGCTACGTGCGGATTAGCCTAATTGCCGATTGCGAGCGCATAGGTCAGGCTATCGATCGCTGGGCGGAAGCTGGGATCCGCTACTGCTGAGCCTCAGTCTTGCGGGAGTTGGTACTGCTCCACAATCCGCCGGGCAAAGGGGGGCACGTGCTGCTCCAACTTCTGGGGATAGTGGCGGCGCACGTAGAGGTAGTTGCGGGTGAAGTGGGAATCGATGGAGAAGCGGGCATATTCCAGGCCGCGCGGCCCAAAGCGCTGGATTGCCGCCCCCAAGAGGCGAGCCAGCCACATTGGCAAACTCAGGGCTTGGTCGTAGGCAGGGATCCCCTGCTGCACTGCCGCCCGCCGGGATCCCTGCGAGATCACCGGTTGGGTTTCCAGCTCCTCCCAGACTAAGTCCAACAGCTCTTGCCCCCGCTGATTGCGCACCAGCAGCCACTGCCAGCCCAAGGGGGATCCCATGTAGCCCACCACCAGATCTGCCAGAGCATTCACATAGTCAAAACAACTGAGGCAGGAGGGGGCAAACACGTCCTTGAGTTCTTTGGTCTTGAGGCCGAAGAAGGGCACCTTTTCCACCGAGCCATCTTCGTGTTTGAAGTGGATGTGGAAGTCTTGCATAAACTCGTAGTGCACCACCGTCTGTGGGGAGCGGCTGGTGGTTTCTAGAAACTTTTGCAGCCCGGCACGGCTGACATTGTCCACACAGGGCGTGCCCAACACGTACAGCTTCTCCAGGCCCAGTTTTTTTTCCACCGCCCGCAAAGCCTGAATTTGGCAGCCCACCCCGATCACCAATAGGCGCTTGAGGCCGCTTTGCTCCACCTGCTCCAACACAGACAAGTTGGGAGAAAGAGTTGGCTTGTTAACTCGCGCCGCCCAGACCGCTTCGGGGGTACGAGCCAGGATGGGCCGTGGCTGAAAGCGATCCCGCTCATCCGCCTGCACGCACACCACCCCTTCCACCAAGCCAGTGGTGAGGGCCTTCATGCCAATGCTGCTGACAATGCCCGTCCACTGGGCCCCCGGGATCGGATCCCGCTTGCGGGCTGTGTACATCGCCTCGTAGACACCGAAGTAATCGGTATCAGTGACGGCAAGGGATCCTGAGCGCAGCGATTCCCGGGATCGCCCGTGGGTCTGTTCTTCCAACTGGGTCAGTTGCTGGTCCAAGAAGGCACAGGCTTCTCTGACCTGGGCCACGTAGCGGGTATCGCAAAGGCCACACTGGCTGCACAGCTCTTTGGCCGGATAGTGGCCGGAACGGATGGGCCGGGCTGGACGTGGTGAACGGGATCCCATGATTTCTAGTGTTTGCGTAAGCGGAATGGAGTCCAATGGATCTTTTGAGCTTTGCTATTTAAGCTTTCTTTGAGATCTAAAGACACAGGCACCTCAGGCGTTCGCAGCAACGGCAACCAAGGTGCTCTCTTCAGTTTGCGGCCAAAACGGCAGATAGCGGCAAAGAACTTCGAGGGATCCCTGCTAAAGGAGCGCAAAATTTCAGCTAGAAATCGCAGGAGCCCCGCACTGTACCCGTAGGG
>NZ_JANSIM010000202.1:0-13980 GCF_047502655.1 Synechococcus sp. R5-12
CCGCCTTTCTGTTCGGAAATGGACAGAATGCTATCGCTTCACCGCTGAGCAGTAATGATCAGCAGTGTTCAGCGTAAATGTATCAGTTCTGGCCTGGAACCGGCTAAGGGCTCCGTCCCGCTAGCGCGAACAGCTACACTGAAAAGCCGATGACCTCCTCTTCGGCAAACCTCCATGGCCAGGATCAACGACCACTTCCTCAAGCTCAAGACCGGCTATCTCTTTCCCGAGATCGCCCGGCGGGTGCAGGCTTTTGCCACCGCCCATCCCGAAGCTCAAATTATCAAAATGGGCATTGGCGATGTCACCGAGCCGCTGCCGGAAGCCTGTCGAACGGCCATGATCCAGGCGGTGGAGGAAATGGGGGAACGGGCCACCTTTCGCGGCTATGGGCCAGAGCAGGGCTACGAGTGGCTGCGCCAGGCCATTGCCCGGCACGACTTCCAGGCCCGCAACTGCGATATCGACGCTTCCGAGATCTTCGTCTCCGATGGCTCCAAGTGCGATTGCGGCAACATCCTGGATATCCTCGGCCACGACAACACCATCGCCATCACGGATCCTGTCTATCCGGTTTATGTGGACACCAACGTGATGGCGGGCCATACGGGGCCGGCCAACGAACGCGGCGAATACGAGGGCCTGGTCTATCTGCCCATCACTGCCGAAAATCACTTCACCGCCAGCCTGCCCAGCCAAAAGGTGGATGTGATCTACCTCTGCTTCCCCAATAACCCCACAGGCGCAGTGGCCACACGGGAGCATCTGCAAAACTGGGTGGACTATGCCCGTGCCCACGGCTCCCTGATCCTGTTCGATGCCGCCTACGAAGCCTATATCACCGAGCCCGGGATCCCCCACTCCATTTACGAGATTCCAGGGGCGCGGGAATGTGCCATCGAGTTCCGCTCCTTTTCCAAAACCGCTGGGTTTACCGGCACCCGCTGTGCCTTTACGGTGGTGCCCAAGTCTTTGCGGGGGCAAGCTGCCGATGGATCCTGGGTGGATCTGTGGAGCTTGTGGTATCGCCGTCAATCCACCAAGTTCAACGGGGTGTCCTACATTGTGCAGCGGGGGGCGGAGGCGGTCTATTCCGAAGCGGGGCAAGCGCAGGTGCAAGGTCTGGTGCAGTTTTACCTGGAAAATGCCCGCATCATTCGCCAGCAGTTGGCCGAAGTGGGGATCCAAGTCTATGGCGGCGTGAATGCCCCCTACGTCTGGGTGAAAACACCCGATGGGCTGAGCAGTTGGGAGTTTTTTGACAAGCTGCTGCACACCTGCCATGTGGTGGGTACCCCTGGCTCTGGCTTCGGCAGCGCCGGAGAGGGCTATCTGCGCCTGTCCGCTTTCAACAGCCGCGCCAACGTGGAAGAGGCAATGCGCCGCATTGGCAGCGTGTTTGCGGGGGCTGGAGCCGTTGGTTAATTGAGTCTTGACCCAGAGGGCGAGGATTCTTTCAAGCGCTCCCCGCCGCCAGAGGCGAACAGCTTGGGCCCGACAGGAAAGATGACGAACCAGTCGGCGATACCGCCGCGAACCCTTTTGCCTGCAACGCAGCAACTGGGCCAGCTTCCCCTTCGGCTTTCCGGGTACTGCCGCTTCGACTGTAGCTCCTGACCGTTAGCGATGAAGATATCCATACCCTCATGGGCAGTGGCCAGGTGAACTTTGCCCAAATCCACCCCATTTCCACCAGAACGGGTGTGTTCTGGGGCCAAGGTATCACCCTTTCCCATTGGGCAGATAGAGTTTGCAGCAGCCCAGCAAAAAGCTGCCCTGATCGCGTCAGCAGGTCGTATCTTGGTCGGCCAGTTCTGGTGAAAGCCTTTCACAAAGCAGGCCGTAGGTCTTTTGCCTGGATCCCTAGACCGGCAGCGGGGCTTTGCGCCAAGCCTTGGGCTGCTGGAACCTGTGCAGATCTCGGATCAGCCGCACCCAGCCGTCAGACATGGACTCCACCAAAACTTTGCCTTTCTCCGGCGTGGCGGCGGTGGCATCGCCCAAAACTCCGCTCTGGGTGAGGTCGCGAGTTGCCCAAGCGAAAGGGATCCGCCCTTCCATGCTGAGCAAGCTGTTTTCCGGCAGATCGTGGGGATATTCGCAGACCAATCGGTCGGTTCGCACCGTATCGGGCAAAAGGTGCATCAGCATACTGGTCTCCCCATCGCCGGCGTGAATACCCAATTCCCGCTCTTTCTCGGTAAACAGCTCTCGCCCTTCGTGGGGAACCCGCCAGACGGACACCGGGAACAGCATGAAATCTTCATACTTCTGGTGAAGATCGCGGGCGACAATCTCCAGCACCTGTGGCTGGCCGCCGTGGGAATTGAGGAATACCAGCTTGCGAAACCCAGCTCGGTAGATGCTCTCTGCCACTTCCGTCAGCACCGCCATCAGGGTTTGGGCCGAGAGGGTAATGGTGCCGGGGAAATGCCAGTGCTCGTTGGCTTTGCCGTAGCATTGGGTGGGCAAAACATAGGCCGGGATCTCAGGCTCCAGCTTCTCCATGGCGCGCCCGATGACCGCCGTGCCGATGCAGGCATCCACCACCAGGGGCAGGTGGGGCCCGTGTTGCTCAATCGAGGCAACCGGCTGGATGATCACCACGTTCTCTTTATCGGGCATGGCCTGGATCTCTGTCCAGGTCAGGTAGGGGAAAAAGCGGTGGGGCGGGACAAAAGTGTGCATCATGGCGGGATCCGTCCAAGTCTGATCAGAAAGCTACCTAGCACCATGCCACAAGATCGGGTTCACGAAATGTCCGCAAAGACGGGATCCCCGGCCAACCCGCCTGCCAAAGAAAAGTAAGGAGGCCATCGATTAGGATCAGTACAGTCCATATCGTCTTCAGTTAACGATTGCATGACCCTGTTGCCTCGTTTGCCCGCCCGATGTGGCTCTGTGGAGAATATCCCTTTCAGAAGCCGCCCTTTGCCTGCCCCGGTGGAGGTGGGCAGCACTCCACCCTCACCCCGTCCCATCCTCGCCCTGCCAGGGCCGCAAGCCACCCTCTATGTGGAGCTGATTCAGGCTTCTCTCCACAATCTTGCGGCGGGATCCCCAGCATTGCTCTGGGTGCGACCTCTCTTGCTCAGGCAGGGATCCCAAGTCTTCAACCTGCGGGCCACCTCGGATTTGCTCTGGCCTGCTGCCGGCTTTGTCCCGGCCTATGCGGAGGAGGTATTGCCCCTTCTGGAACAGGCAAGGGATCCCGCTCCCCACGAGCTCCCTGCCCGACAGCAGTTGCAGGCATTTCTGCGGCAAGTCTGGCGAGGCTAGGCTGCCCCGGAATGGCCAAGAGAGGCGGCCAACCTTTGCAAAGCCGATGCCAACATCGCTAGAGCCGCGTCAATTTCTGCCGGGGTGACGATCAGGGGGGGCACAAAGCGCACCACCTGGGATCCTGCCGGCACCAACAACAGCCCGCAGTCCATGGCTGCCTTGACCACTTCAGCCGCCGGGATGCGCACCACCAAGCCCTGAATCAGGCCCCAGCCCCGCACTTGCTCAACGAGCTGCGGAAACTGCTCCGCCAAGCGGGACAGCCCCTGACGCAGATACACCCCTGTCTGCTGGGCATTCCAAACCAAACTCTCCGACATTAGCGTGCGGCAAACCGCCAGGCCCACCGCACAAGCCAAGGGGTTGCCCCCAAAGGTGCTGGCGTGATCCCCCGGCTGAAACACGGCGCAAAAGTCTTTCGCCAACAAGGCCCCGATGGGGATCCCACCGGCCAGGCCCTTGGCCAAGGTGAACACATCCGGCTCCACCCCCAGGTTACAGTGGCCCCACAGCATGCCAGTACGGCCCATGCCCACCTGCACCTCATCCAAAATCAGCAGAATGCCCCGCTCGCTGCAGATCCGGCGCAACCATTGAAAATAGGCGGGATCCCCCGGCACAACCCCCCCTTCCCCCTGCAACGGCTCCAACAGCACGGCACACACCCGCTCGCCCCAGCGCTCCAACACCGCTGCTGTGCCCTCGATGTCGTTGTAGGGAACGTAATCAAAGCCGGGCACCAGAGGGGCAAAGTCTTTTTGGTATTTGGGCTGGCCGGTGGCGGTAATGGTGGCCAGGGTGCGGCCATGGAAGCTGGCATGGGCGGTGAGGATCATCGGATCTTGGATCCCGCGCACCGTGTGGGCATACTTGCGAGCCAGCTTAATGGCTCCCTCATTGGCTTCCGCCCCTGAGTTGCAGAAAAACACCTTGTCGGCACAGGAGTGCTGGGTCAGCCATTGAGCCAGTTGTGCCTGCGGCTGGTTGTAGTAAAGGTTGGAAACATGGTGCAACTGTTGTGCCTGCTCGGTGAGCGCCTGAATCCACAGCGGGTGGGCATGCCCCAGGGTACAGGTGGCAATGCCGGCCACAAAGTCCAGGTACTCCCGCCCCTGCTCATCCCAAACCCGACACCCCTGCCCGCGCACCAAGGTCAGGGGATAGCGCCCATAGGTGGCCATCACATGCTCGGCAAACAGCTCGGCAGTTGTCGGGGATCCCGAGGGGGCACTGGCAAGAGGCGAAGTTAGAGGAGACATGGCCGGTAAAAGATTGCTGTCGTGTTGGCGGCGCGGAGCGCTTTGGGGCTGGCGCAAGCCGTGTTTCGAGTGTACCACCCTGCTTTTGGAGATGATATTCTGGCAGGGCCAAAGATTCAGGGATCCACAGCAAACAGACAGAAGCAAACAGACAGATGTCGCGGCGGGGGGTAACGGTCTGGTTTACGGGATTGAGCGGGGCGGGCAAAACCACCCTGAGCTGCGGCGTGGCCCAGCAGTTGCGCGCTTGGGGGCTGCCGGTGGAGGTGCTCGACGGAGATGTGGTGCGGCAACATCTCACCAAGGGTCTGGGCTTCAGCAAAGTGGATCGGGAGGAGAACATTCGCCGCATCGGCTTTGTGGCGGAGATGCTGACTCGGCACGGGGTGATTGTGCTGGTGTCGGCCATTTCCCCCTATCGGGCAGCACGGCAGGAGGTACGGCAGTATATTGGCAGCTTTATCGAAGTCTTTGTGGATGCCCCCCTGGAGGTGTGCGAACGCCGGGATGTGAAGGGCCTCTATCGAAAGGCGCGGGCAGGCTTAATCCAGCACCTTACCGGTATTGACGATCCCTACGAGCCGCCGGAACAGCCGGAGGTGGTGTGCAAAACTGCCGAGCAAAGCATCTCCGAATGTATTGACCTGGTGATACAAAGCCTAAAAAGCAGAGGTTATGTCTAACAGGCCCACTGCTCTTACGTTGCCCGTAGAGGGTGGGCTTCCCCCCGGAGTAGCTGCAAAGAACCTAGAATTAAGAAAGGCTTACAAGCAACTCCTATGGCTTCGACATCGGCATCGGCCACTCCCATTTCGGCGCAGTGGATCTGGCGGGGGCAGTCAGTTCATTACGTCAAACAGGGTGAGCAGGGGCAGCCTCTGCTTCTGGTGCACGGCTTTGGAGCCTCCACCGACCACTGGCGCAAGAACATTCCCGAATTGGCTCAACACTACCAGGTGTACGCCATCGATTTGCTGGGTTTCGGTCGCTCCGCCAAGCCCAACTGGGACTACCGCGCCGAAATCTGGCGGGATCAGCTGCGGGACTTTTGCCAACAGGTAATCCGTCGGCCTGTGGTGGGGATCGGCAACTCCCTGGGCGGCTATGTGGTGCTCAGTTTTGCGGCGGAGTGGCCGGAGTGGGTGCGGGGCGTGGTGCTTTTGAATGGGGCAGGTGGGTTTTCCACCCTCAAGGGATCCCCGACTGGATGGCGGCAATGGATAGGCGGATTGGTGGGCTGGGGCCTGCGCCAGCGCCTGGTGTCTTACCTGCTGTTTCAGTATTTGCGGCAGCCGCACGTGATCCGAGCCAAGCTGAAGCAGGTTTACTACGACCCGGCAGCCGTGACCGATCAGCTGGTCGAGGCCATCCATCGCCCCACCCAGGATCCGGGGGCTGCCGATGTGTTTGTGGCCTTGATGCGAGGTGGGCAGAAGGGACGCTATGTAGATGAGCTGCTGTGCAGCTTGGTGCGCCCGCTGTTGCTGATCTGGGGAGAACGGGATCCCTGGATGCGGGCTCGGGAACGCTCTAAGCTGTACCGGGCCCACTACCCTCAAGCAGTGGAATACTTCCTGGAGGCTGGCCACTGCCCCCACGATGAGCGCCCCGAAGAGGTCAATGCCCTGATTCACCGGTGGATCGAGACCGGGATCCCGGCCACCACTTCTCCCCCCATTTCCAAAGCTGCCCCTGTATCGGAAGTCCATCCCTAGGCGGCCCGTCTAGCTTGGGCTGTCCAACGATTCCTCCTGGGGATCCCCTTCTAGGCCGATGGTGTACTTAGACCATTCTCGATGGGAACCACTGCCGACGGCTTTGGAGATTTCAAAGTAAAGAGTGCTGTGGGGACGGCGGGGTTGGCGCAGCAGGGGCATACCGGCTTCGCGGGGGGTGCGGTTCCCTTTTTTCACGTTGCAACGCACACAGGCACTGACCACATTTTCCCAAGTATCCCCGCCGCCACGAGACCGAGGGATCACGTGATCCAGGGTGAGATCTTCGCCGAAGCAGCCGCAGTACTGACAACGATGCCCATCCCGGTAGAGGACGTTGCGGCGCGTAAGTGGGATCTCCTTGTGGGGAACGTGGACATAGTGGCGCAGACGAATGACAGTGGGCAAGGGAATGTTGCCGTACACCACTCGGCCATTGTGCTCAATTTGCTCGGCCTTGCCCTTAAGCAAAAGAACGACTGCCCTGCGCCAACTGGTGATGTTGAGCGGCTCGTAGGAGGCATTCAAAACCAAAACCTTGCCCATAGTGCCGCGCACCGCTGACGGGATCCCTAACCCAAGCCGGGAGGCACCAGCCCCCTGAAGTTATGCAAAATGTTAACACAGCTTCAGATTCGGGCAGTAGGAGCCCTGTGCTCCAGGAGATATTCCCGGCTGCTGCGAGAGCGCTACTCTGGAGAGGATCCGTCGGCAGGGGCGTGTTCAATCCCCGTGGGGTTTCCCGAAGAGGCTGAATTTTATTGAGGTGATGAAGCTGGAACTGAAATCTTCAACTCAACGGCAGGATCTGCCCCAAAAGAGAAACCCAGGCGAGGGATCCCGCTGGCTGATGGGTCTAGCCATCCTGCTGCTCTGTCTGGGGTCCCCCAACCGCTGGTGGCACTGGTTTCCGGGAGCGCTGCTGGGCTTAGCCCTGCTGTTTGGCCTGTGCGAGCAACGGCAAGGGTGGGCGCGGTGGCGTTTGGCCTATGGCCTCTGGTTTTGGGTTTGCCTGTATGCCTTCTGGGTGGATCCCTTCTCGGTTAAGGTGTTGAGCGCCTGGGAGATCCTGGGGGGCGTGGTGGTGGCTCCCCTGATCCCCCTCTTTTTCACCACTGCTACGCTCCTGAGTTTGCAACTGAGTCGTCCCCTGCCGGTTTGGGCACGTCCGCTGGGCTTGGCCACGGTCTGGACGGGCTTGGATGGGCTGTTGGGCTTGCTCTGGTGGCCCATCCCTTTCCACTGGGGATCCCTGTTGTTCGACTGGCCCCTCGGGATCCAAGTAGCCGATGTTACGGGGATCTGGGGGGTTACCTTCTATGCCGTGTTCGTCAATGGGGTTCTTTGGCAGATGGCCAGGCAGATTTCTAGCCGGTGGCAGGCGGCTGGGGGATCCCTGAGAAACGTTTTGGGTGAGATGCTCAGGAACAGGGATTTCTGGGGTACGCTCGCCTGCGGCCTGGGGTTGACGGGGCTGGTCTTGGCCTATGGAAGCGCACGCCTGGCCGACTTCGATGCCTTGGCCGTCGAAAACAGGGATCCTGACTTTCGGGTGGCGGCGGTGCAGCAGGTGGCTTGGCTGGAAGCCGATCGCAGTTGGAACTACCGCCTGGAGCGCTACCGGGAGCTGCATCAGCTTTCTGCCCAGGGGGTGGCTGCTGGGGCACAGTTGGTGATTTGGCCGGAGGGGGCGCTGCGGGCACGGCTGCTGAATACCGGCCTAGAGCCTTACGTGATCGAGCCAATGCAAGCGATTCTGCCGCCGGAAGGCGCTTTGATTACGGGGGCAACAGAGTCGGATCCCCGCACAGCCCATTTGCCGGAGCCAGAGCAGCGATTTTTTAACACGGCCCTATTGCTTGACGCCCGGGGCAACTTACTGGATTGGTTTGGCAAGCAGTGGATCTTTCCCTATTTCGAGTCGGGGCGCTACGTGCCTTCACCCGATGGCTATCGGCCTCTGGACGGAGGGGAGCTTTTCGGGCCTTTGGGGGTGATGATCTGCTTGGAGAGCGTCTTGCCTGCGCCCAGCCGAACTTTAACCCGTCGCGGCGCCGAGTCTTTGATCGTGATTTCGGATGATAGCTGGTTTGGTAATAGCCACTGGCCGATGTTGCATGGCCAGCTCTCGGTTTTCCGGGCTGTGGAAAATCGGCGGGGCGTGGTGTTTGTCAATAACACAGGCGGCAATCTGGTGGTGGATCCCTCAGGTCGGCTCCAGCAGGTTGGCCCCATCTTTCAGCGGGGGGTGATTACGGGAGAAGTGAAGCGGCGTTCTGAGACAACTTTCTACAATCGCGCGGGGGATTGGCTGGCGTGGCTGACGTTGGGGCTATCTTTGGGGCTATGGCGCTGGGGATCCCGAGCAAGGCAAGGATGAGTTAGAATCGATAGGCCCACCGGTGGGTCTGCGGATTCTCCTATCCAGTCCTCACTTCAAAGCCCTGCTGATGTAGCTCAGTTGGTAGAGCAGCTCACTCGTAATGAGCAGGTCGTCGGTTCGAGTCCGATCATCAGCTTTCTGGAGTTGAACACCTCAGAGTCCCTTTGGGAGAAGAGTTGGGGGTGGTCGCGGAAGCGGCGCGGAGCGTTTGGGCAGCAGCGATCATTCTTTCGAATTGCAGTGAAACCTTGGAACGGCTACAGTTGTGGAGGGCACCAGAAAAGATTTCGGGTAGAGACCCCCAAAGAATGGAGAATATCTCTCATTACCCCTGTGCAGTACTTCCAATGCTCAGGATCTGCACACATGCGGTCGGGATTTAACTCCATCTCATAATGGATAACATTGGGGATCCCGGCAAACTCATCAGAAGACTGAGGAGAAACAATCAGCAACAGAAAAGGTTTGCCCCTGCGCTTAGCCGCCAGCTTATCCATTAAGTCAACAACGGCCTCTCGCCGGCAACCCCCTGTGCGCACAAACAAGACTTTATCGGCTTTTTCCAAAACATACATAAAACGCTTGGCGCGAGCAGTGTAGCGAGTTCGCATTCGCTCATGGATGGGATCCATATTCTGAAGTGGATCTTCCCCCTCTTCCACTTCATGGCCAAAGGAGAGGCCCGTCCACTTGCTGTGGTAAATTCGCCGATCTTCAGGACTGTAGTGCAAATATTGCGGATCCCACATGCCCTGAAACTCGTTGTGGATCATATCGGCCACATCGGCCAAATTGCTGGTGCGTGTCAAATCAAAAGGAAAGGCAGGCCCGTCATATTCCAACTTGTAGAGCAGCATTCGCACCGCGCAGCGATCCCCTAACGGCACAATGGCAACACGATGAATATCCGATAATTTGCAGGTGTATTCCAGCAGCATGACCGATTCGGGAGCAGCCTTTACCCGGCTTTCGAGGCCGCCTTCCCCGATCATCAAGGTGCGGAAGAGAGCTTCCCGGTGGCTCGGATCTTCGTAAACACCCATCGGCATGGCTTTGAGAGCGGCCCGAACTTCCTTCCACATGGGGTGGATGTTGTACTCGTGACTGCTCTGGTTGATCACGCACAGGCGAGGCATGGGATTAGAAGAGCCTTCTGAGGATCCACTGAGCTTGAGAAGGATCAACGATCCATCCTCGAAGATCGTTTCTACTGATTCCGAGGAAAAGAACTGAGCTATTGGGGAGAAGACCAGATCGGCATCTGCAGGAACGGAGAGGGTGGTTTGCACCGAACCATCTTCTTGTACGGAAAGGGAATATAAGGTAGCATCCCCTAGCCTTTCATCGCTTTTGCCAATATACAGACCCGGCTGTAGACCTGCTTTTTGGAAAGCGGCTTGCAAAGGTTGCCAAGTGGGCGTGATGGTGTAAGGGTAGGGAGTTATATTCACGATGCGAAATTGGTTTTTGCCTGTTTCTGCAGTCACCCAAAAACCATGCTCATCTGCAAAAACGACCCGTTCTCCAACGGGTTGAGCAAGCTTTCTACGAGCTGAACTAACTTGGCTGGGATCCAGAAGAGAGAGATCGATGGCCTCAAACATGACCTGATGACCCTTGGAATTGGGGTGAGCTGGGTCAAAAGCAAGGTCTGGTTTCCAGCGGCCCTGTCCATCTTCCAAATGAGGCAGCCAATTGAACACAGGGCATCCCCAGCTGAGCATTCTTTGCTGAGTTTCTTGCAAAAGAAGATGCTGTTCTGGGCCGTAGTTTGCATGGGGATAAACCCCTCCCAGAACTGGCAAGGCTCCAATGTCTTGAATTCGCTGAATTAGCCGCTGCAGGCCGTTTTCAAACCGCCTCTGCAGGGCGCGGCGATGCTGGGGCAAGGCCGATACCAAGCCTTCATTTCCCAAGGACAGGGCAACAATAACGACATCAGGACGTTCAGGGATCACCGCCTGCTCAAACCGCAACAGAGTTCGGCTGACATTGGCCCCCAATTGGGAGAGATTTCGCACTTGATGGCCATAGCGCTCTTGTAGAGCTTTCTGCAACAGCCAAGCCCAACCTCGCAACAGCCAAGCGCTGCACCCCAGGGCAACGGAGCTGCCCAAAATGACGACTTTTAGCCCTTGCGGATTTTCCGGTTCGACCTCAGGAATGGGATCGGCAAAATAGCCGTAAGGATAGGCAGGGATCTGGCCAAACTCCCCATCCTCGACAATCAAAACTGCCGGTAAAGGTTCTGGTTCAAGGGGCACCCAGCGATTGACAGCGGTGGATTCCCAAATCACTTGCCCACCGGCTTGCACGCGCAGATACCGGTACTCTACTCGAGGGATTTCTTTTGAACACCCGCTATAGGGCAACAACGGGCCGGGCGCGCCATCTGCCGGGCTCAACGGCAACTCTACCCACCACAGCGGATAGCGAGTCGGATCCGTTTGCAGCCAAATGCAATGGCAGGGATCCCAGGAGCCCAATTTTGCGCTGGATCCCACCAAGGCAATTCTCTCGCCCGGCTGGGTGATGGCACGAACCTGGAAGCGATACATAACGTTTTCCTGGCACAGGATTCAATGGGAAATTGTGGGGCTGCGCGGGCGGACTGCACTCACTCATCACCCAATCAACAGCTCAGCAGCCGGCTGAGAAGGGCAAGAGCCTGGGAGCTGATCCCATCTCTGCTGTTTTATCCGGGAAAAAGAGAAGTTCTTAAATCTGGAAAGGAAAGATCTCTAGTACCCAAAAATCCAGTTCAACTGGGCCAATACGGTTCTTAATACAGTTCTGAATAAAGACTCAGTCAATCTTGGCTTAAAGCTAGCATATTGACCGAGGGCTGTCTGTTTTCCAGAGCACTTTTAGACTCTCTCTGGGGTACAGATTTCCAACTGCCGCTGGGGCAAAATAACTTCAAAGCTGGATCCCTGGCCCAGCTCGCTCTCCACCTGCACCTGACCTTGATGCTGTTGGGCAATGCTTTTGACGATCGCCAGCCCCAAACCTGACCCCGAGAGGCGACCGGGATCCCCGCTGCGAGCCGGATCTGCTCGATAAAAGCGATCGAACACATGGGGCAGAGCCTGAGGCGGGATCCCTGGCCCGGTATCTTGTACCCGTACCACCAGCTCTGGGGATCCAGAGCGCAGCCGCTGCTCCAGCCTCACCTGCACCTCTCCTTGGGGGGGAGTGTGGAGAAGGGCATTTTCGATCAAGTTGGTAAACAGGCGGGCCAATTGATCTTCATCTCCCCAAAAGCCAAAGGGATCCACTTGGGCGGGAGAAGGTTCCGTCCCGCTCTCAGGGGCAGCAATCTCCAGCTGCAAGCGGATCTGTTTTTGGTTGGCCAGGCCCTGCAGCTCCTCCACCACCTGCAGCAGCAGAGCATCCAGCGCACAGCAACGGGGTTGGAAAGGCACCATACCGCTGTCGTGGCGGGCCAGAAACAGCAGGTCATCCACCAGACGACCCAGCCGTAAACACAACCGCTCCACCATCTGCCAGCGCTGCCGGGTGTCGGCATCCAATTGGGAATCTGCCAAAGCCACCTGTACCGCGGTTTGGATGCTGGCCAAGGGGCTGCGCAGCTCGTGAGAGGCGTCGGCGGTAAATTGCTTGAGCTGCTGATAAGACTGCCGGATGGGTTGCATGGCCAAACCGGAGAGCATCCAGCCGATGGCTCCCACACCCGTCAAACCGGCCACCACCCACAGGGAAAGATCCCGGATCAACTGTCGCGTTGGCTTGCTCACCTCAAACCAGGGATGGCTGACCCGCAGATAGCCCAGCAGCTTCCCACCGGCCACAATCGGCTCGGTGAACTGGCGCAGCCAATACCCAGGGGCGATACGGGCAGTGTGCAGGGATCCCTCGGTCAACAGGGGGGCAGGGATCCCGCCGGGCACCGTGGACCAGATGAGCGTTCCCTGAGGGCCGAACCACTCCAAGTCGATGTGATCGTCCTCTAGGGTGCTGGGATCATCCCGAAAGCTGGCCTCCAAGCTGCGGCGGGCTTGCTGCGGATCCAAGAGGCTCTCATCCACTACCAAAGACCGCTCGACAATTTCCACCACATGGCCAAGGGTATCGTCCACCCGCTCGATCAGGGTTGACTGCACGTACCAATAGAAGCTGCCGGCAAACAACAGCAGCAACACTGCCGTAACCGTTGTATACCAGAAGGCCAACCACTGCCGCGTCGCTTGGAACATGGGAGCTGCACCGCGGGGGGAAACGGAGTGGGGCTAGCTGTGAACACGGGGTTCGGGGTGAAGGGAAGACAAGATCTCGGCCTCCACCTGGAGTAGAGTATCGAGCCGCTCCTGCACCTGATCGGCGGGAAACTGCTCCAACGCCAAATCCAAGTAAAGCTGCCAATGGCGCTCCTCCGCAGCCGCCAGCCAGAGATAAAACTGCCGCAGCTCTGGGTCGGGCGCGTGGATCCCGAGCAGGCCCAAGCGTTCGTGGCTGCGGGCCTCAATGATGGCTGCCACCAGCAGGGTATCCAACAGATGCTCCGGCTCGGAGCGGCGCAGGTGTTGGTTCAGACGACCGGCATAGGGCGCAGCCGACAAGGGCTTGATGGGGATCCCCAGCCGTTGCAGGTGGCGATGCACCCGCTCAAAATGCTGCAGCTCCTCCCGCGCCAGTGGCGAGAGGGTTTCCACCAAACGCCCGTTAGCCGGGTAGCGAAACAGCAAGCTGAGGGCGTTGCCCGCTGCTTTTTTCTCACAATTGGCGTGGTCTAGCAAGACCAGATCGATGTGCCGGGTAGCCTGTTCGATCCAGTCCTCAGAGGTACGAGAAGCAAGTTCTAGAGCAAGCACAAGGTCGGTAGGAAAGGGTTAAGAGAAGTTCTAGGGACGAACGATCTCCACAGTAACCCGCCCCGTCAGCTCCGGGATCGGGGGATGACACTTGGTCAATCGGATCTTAGCTTTGCTGGCCCCTGTCTCCCGCAGCACCATTTCGGCAATCGCCTCCGCCAAGCTCTCGATCAGCACAAACTGATTGCTTTTCACCAGTTCCGCAATCCCGGCCACTGCAGAACGGTAGTCGAGGCTATCACACAGTTGGCCGCTGAGAGCAGCCGGGCGCAGATCCGCCCACAACTCGAAATCCACCTCAAACCATTGCCCCGAAGCCCGTTCCGCCTCATCAAGGCCGGTATAACCGTAGTAGCGCAGGCCGGAGACGATCAGCCGATCCCGCAACTGCTCGGGGGGTCGCCGAGGGATCCGATCGGGATCTGGATAGGGCTGCTGACTGTTGCTGCTAACACTGGTGGGGATCTGTAGCTGATACATTTACGCTGAACACTGCTGAACATCACTGT
>NZ_JANSIM010000203.1:0-1782 GCF_047502655.1 Synechococcus sp. R5-12
TCAGTATAGTTGAGCTTATTATTGACTAGAGTCATGCTCTCCTCTCAATGCCTATGCTGAGGCCTAATCCCCATCCTCCGGCCAGCTCGCCGGCGGTTCCTGAGGCCCAGGCGGGATCCCCCTCGCCTGAAAAGAAGCCGTTGTTGTTGATCGCGGAAGATGAGCCCAGCCAGCGACTCTTGGTTCGCTACGCCCTTGAGCGAGAAGGCTACCAAGTTCTAGAAGCCAGCAGCGGCGAGGCTTGCTTGCAGCTAGCCGCCCAACACTCAGTGGATATGGTGTTGCTGGATGCGGTCATGCCAGATTTGGATGGGTTTGAGTGCTGTCGCCGCCTCCATGCTCAAAACTCGGATCTGCCCATTCTCATCGTCACGGCGCTGGAAGATGAGTCCTGCGTGGATGAAGCCTTTGCTGCCGGGGCCAGCGATTACATTTCCAAACCCATTCGTTGGGCGGTTTTGAAGCGGCGTATCCGTCACCTGATCCAGGCCAGCCAAGCCCAACGCCACCTGCGGGAACTTAACCAAGCCCTAGAAGCCAAGGTGCAAGAACGCACTGCCCAGTTGGCCTGCCAGGTGCAGGATCTGCAGCAGCTCAACCGCCTCAAGGATAGCTTTCTGGCCAGCGTTTCCCACGAGCTGCGCACCCCCCTCACCAAGATCAAGTTGGCCCTGGAACTATTGGGCCGCACTCCTCTCAACGAGAAGCAGTGCCAATACCACCGCATCGCTTTGGAAGAGTGTCAGGCTGAAATTGAGCTGATCAACAAGTTGCTGGATCTGCAGAGCCTAGAAGCCAAAGAGTTGAGCTCTGCGGCTGCCGCCATCGATCTCCACAGCCTTTGCACAAGCCTACTCAATGGGGTGCGAGAACGGGCTCAGGCTCGGCAACTGAAGCTGGAGATGGCGGAGCTGACCTCATTCCCGGCAGTGCTCTACAGCTACCCGCAGCGGCTAACCCTGATCCTGAAGGAACTGCTGGAAAATGCCTGTAAGTTCACCCAGCCGGGCGGAACCCTCCGCTTAGAGGGGCAAGCCTTTCCCGGTGGGGTTGAGTTAAGAGTCGGCAATACCGCCCAAATCGAGCCTGAACACCTGCCCCACCTTTTCGAGCGCTTTTACCGTGTGCCTTCTGAGGATCCCTGGGCGCAGCCGGGCAGCGGCCTTGGACTGGCCTTGGTGAAGCAGTGGGTGGAGTATCTGCAGGGCCAAGTCCGGGTCACCAGCCAGAACGGATGGACTTGGTTTGTCCTTTGGCTGCCCAGCCTAGAGCCCTCCAACCGTTGACGCCCAAAGGCGGGTGGGAGGCAGCGATTGAGACTTTAGTGACCAACGACAGCAGCAGTCTCAGCAGTGGCAAAGGAGGTGCCACACCCACAACTGGCGACTGCATTGGGGTTCTTGAAGCGGAAGCCACCGCCCAGCAGATCTTCGGAAAAATCGACGGTGGTGCCGCTGATCAAGGTCATGCTCAAGGGATCCACTGCCACCTGGATATCCCCAAAGTCGAAGGTATGATCGTCAGGGTTGGCCTGAGACTCGAAGTTCATCACATAAGAGAGGCCAGAGCAGCCGCTCGGCTTGACCCCTAGACGCAGGATGGGCTGGGATCCCTCTTTTTCGTACTTGCTGCGCAGGCGCTTCAACTCTTGGATGGCGCTATCGGTCAGGGTGATCATGACGAGAAGGCTCAAGGGTACGTTCTACTCCCCATCCTATCAAGGGTTTTTTCTCGGCCAGCGAGAGCATGACTCTAGTCAATAATAAGCTCAACTATACTGAA
>NZ_JANSIM010000204.1:0-6283 GCF_047502655.1 Synechococcus sp. R5-12
CTTCCCTGCCCTGAAGGACGGGGCTTGCCGCGCCTTTTGGTCAGTCGGTGTTTTCGTTGCTCACAAAGGCCGACCCATTGGCCTGGGGTTCGGGCGATTCCAGCGCGTATTTGAGCGCATGCCAGGCCAGGTTGGCGCATTTGATGCGCACTGGAAATTGGGCTACCCCTTTCATGGCGTTCAAAGCCCGTTGCTCCCGCGGGAACTCTTCGCCACCGCGCATCATGGCTTGGAAACGCTCCACCAACTGCAGAGCTTCGGGGATGGTGCGCCCCCGCACCGCATCCGCCATGAGATCGGCAGAAGCCAGGGCAATGGCACAGCCTGCCCCCTCGAATTTGATATCGACAATCCGCTCCTGGCTGGGATCCAGTTGCAAGGTGAGGTCGATGGTGTCGCCGCAGGAGGGGTTGTGGCCGCGCTGGTGGCGGTGGACGGGATCCACTCTGCCGAAGTTGTGGGGCTTTTTGTACCGCTCCAGAATGACTTGCTGATAGAGTCCGCGCAGGTTATCTAGAGGCATTGTTGCTCCTGGTTGGTCGCTGCTCTGGCCGGTCGGCAAAAGTCGATCCGCTCATAGCCCATTGCCGCCGGGAATAGCCATAGTTCTCAGATATTCAGGATTTGGGAAGCGAGCCCGACCTGGCCCATCTGGTTTTGATCTTAACCCCGTTCTTGGTAGAGCTTGAGTCAGTAGAAAAACTCCTGCCAGCGCAGGGGCTTAAGTTTGCGCATGTACAGCCAATCAAAAAAGTTCTTCAGCACCGTGGCTGCATAGCCGCGCCAGACCAGCCTGCCTTTCTCGGCAACGGCAACGCGGTTCCCCACCGTTACACAAACAAAAACCGTGGCCTGCGGTCGGTAGGGGATCAGAGGTTGGCCGCGGATGAGCCGCAGCAGGTTTTGGGCTGCAATTGGCCCCTGGCGCACCGCGTACACGCCGATCTTGGGCAAGAGGCGGGATCCCCAAACAAAGTCAGCGCAGTCCCCCACCGCCAAGATGTGCTCTGAGCCTTGCACCCGCAGGTATTTGTCCACGAGCAGGGCTCCCGTCGGCCCTGTTGGCAAGCCGCAGGTGCTCAACCAGCTCGGCACCTGGAAGCCACCTGCCCACAGGCGGGTCTGAGCTATCAACTCGGTGCCATCCGAGAGCCACACGTGCTCCGGCCCAAAGGCTTTCACCTGACATCCGGCCCAGATTTCCACCCCCAGACGGCGGATTTCCCTTTCCACCGCCCGGCGGAAGGGTTCCGAGAAGCCCTCGACCAGATGGGCCTGGCGATGGATCAAGATCAGCCGGGCTTGAGCTAAGGGGATCCCTGTTTTTGCGCTCATCTGCCGACAAAGATCGTAGAGTTCCCCCATCAGCTCTGTGCCGGTACAGCCTCCTCCCGCTACCACAAAGGTCAGCAGGCCCGGCGTCCGATCCCCCTGGGCAGCCCGTTGCCAGCACTGCCGGATCCAAGTTCGGGCGGCCACCAATTGTTCTGCCGGTCGAATGGTGAAGGCATGTTGGATCCCATCGATGGGGCGCAACTCCCGGCCCACATTCACCAACAGATAGTCGTAGGCAAGAGTTTGCATCCCGGCTTCGCTCTCCAGGGTCAGGGTTCGGGCTTCGGGTTGGATGTGGGTGACTCGCCCCAGCAAAAACTGGGCGCCGTTGGCTTGAATATGCTCCAGCAAAGGGATCCGCACCAGCTCCAGAGAAAACCGACCACTCAGCAGCCGCGTGGACATGCCTGAATTAACACTGTAGGGATAGGGGTTGATGGCGATCACCCGTGCCTGCCCTTTGAGCGCCCGCAAGGCGTCGATGGCTCCATAGCCACATCCGGCCAAGATCACAGTGGGCAGGGATCCCCTCATGGCTGGAGCGGGAACTTCTGGAGATCCCCGGCTGCCCATTCCAGGATGGAACCGGAATAGCTTTTGGCCTGCCGGCCCAAATGGGTTAAAACCACCGTGACCCAAGCGGAGCGAACCCCAGCTGTGCAGTAGGCAATGATCTCGGCTTCCGGAGGGATCCCGGCTTTTTGCAGGCGGGCGTGAATTGCAGCGGGCGGCAACAGGAATCCCGCCATGTCCATCAGCTCTTTGTAGTAGAGATGCACAGCGCCGGGGATGTGTCCACCGCGCGCCTCACCATAGGGGGTGGCTCCCTTGTATTCTTGGGCTTCGCGACTGTCGAGGATGGCCACACGGTCGGAGCCAAGGCTGGCCCGCAGAGTGTCCCGGTCGATCTCCCACCGGTCGGTTCGCCGCACTACAAAGTCGCCCCGTTGCGGTTCGTCGGCGCTTTGTCGGGTTGTGGTCAGCACTCCCTCCTTCACCAGGGCCGGATAGCCCCCGTCCACCATGACTGCCTGGGGATGACCCAAGCTGCGCAACATCCAAACGATCCAGCCATCTTCTCCCCAACCCCGCAGCGGATCGGCCACCACCACCACCGGACGCCCCTGAAACACGCCAAGGCCCTGCAGCTTTTCGGTGAGAAGGGCATCATCTGCCAACAGCTTGCCGCTGTTGGCAGCCTCTGGTTGAGTAAACTCCGTCCAGTTCACCGGAATTGAACCCTTCAGGATCCCGTCGGCTTGCAATTCCGCACTGCGTGCATCCAGAAGCGTTGCCCCTTGTTGGATGAGCTGGATGGCGGTTGCAGGGCTGACCACCCAACCTGGCGTTGGTGTCATGGGTTGAGAGAACCTTAACTGGAAGATCCTATCCCACCTTACGGGACGAGTAGGCCGGTATGGGCCTCTTCCATCTGTTTGGAGAGAAGCCGTTGCAGGCTCACTCTGGCTTCGGAGAAGTTGGGAGCGATTTCCAAAGCCGAGCGAAAGTGTTCAATGGCCTGCTCCAGCTTGCCTTGGCGGGCAAGGATGGATCCCAGACGATAGTGAGCTGCTCCATAGCTGCCATTGCTGCGAATGGCCCGTCGATAGCTGGCCTCCGCCGAGGTTAGATCCCCCTTGATGCGCGCCACTTCGCCCAGGCCAAAGTGAGCTTCCGGCAACTCTGAATCTCCTTGGAGGGCCTGTTCAAACTGCTGCATAGCCTGCTGCAACTGTTGGGGCTGGATGAACTTGCGCCCAGAGGCATCCCGTTGTTTGGGGCCCAGGTAGGCTAGGCCAATGGCGGCCATCGCTGCGTGCAGATCGGGGGCCAGCTCCAAAGCCCGCCGGTAGTTCTTCACAGCTTCGCTGTATTGCTCTTGGCTTGCCAACACCAGGCCCAAGCCGTAGTAGGCGCGAGCCTGCTGTCTTTTGAACTGGCCATTGAAGATCACCTGGCTGAACTCCTGGCTGGCTTGAGCCAGATGGCCTGCATGCACCATTGCCAAACCCAGATCCACCCGCACAGCGGCTGCCAACTCAGGACTGAGATCCAGGCTGAGGGCAGTTCGGAAGGCTGCGATTGCCGCTTTTAGCTGTCCTTTGCGCATCAGCGCTTGCCCCATCACGGCGTGGCCCAGGCCCAGGCGATCATTCAACTCCAAAGCAGCCCAACAGGAATCGATGGCCTCGTCCCATTGCCCCAGCTTGAGGCGAATTTGAGCAACGCAAAGATGGGCCTCGCTGAAGTGGGGATCCAGCCCCAGGGCCTTTTGTTGCTGGGCCAACGCTTCTGCCCAGTTGCCCTTCTCTGCCCAGGCTTGGCCGAGCAGGCTATAGATCTCAGCTTGGGCGGATCCCTGGGTGAGGGGGAATGCTTCGGGTAAGTGGGCCAGAACTTCATCCGGCTGATGCTGGGCCAGCCACTGCCGTGCTAGAGCCTTCAGGGTTTCCACCAGGTGGGTGTTGATGCCGCTCCAGTTCGGGTTCAGGCGTTTGGCCTGTTGGTAGTGGCTCAATGCCTCCTGCAGTCGGTTGGTTTTTGCCAACAGATGGGCCAGTTCAATGTGGGCCTCTACGTGATCTGGCTGTCGCCGCACAGCCTCCTGAAACCGCTCCACTGCCTCAGGAATTGGATTAGCCTGTAAAAAGGACAGCCCTTCTGTAAAGGGATCCTGGGATCCCTCCCGCTCAAAGGTGTTGATGGCACGCCGACCTTTCCACCCCAGCCAGCCCCCCCCTGCAGCCAAGATCAACAGCGGGATCCCCAGCCCCAGCGATCTGGCTCGGGCAGGAACATCGGCTTGCCCAAAAGAGCGCACCACCAACCCAGCCCCCAGCAGGAGAGACAAAGCCAGAGCTCCCCCCAAGAAGGGCCTTAGAGCAGGCCTGTGCAACCATTGATCAAGTGTCGGAAAGTTGGCCGGAACGTCGATAGGAGAACTGGGGCGAGCAGTTGTAGGCAGAGGGGTCGGGATCCCGTCTTGGGAAGGGGCATGGCCAACCGAGGCCTGGCTTGGAGCCGCTTCTGGCCAGCGCTCTTTCTGAATTTTGGGAACCGGTGCCCCCAGAGTTTTAACTTTGCGAAAATCGGAGTTGTGGTCGGGATCCACAACAGGTTTTTGGGCCTCCAGCACCTTGATCTCAGAAATCTTGGTGCCCGGTAATACAATCTGCGTGGCATCGGCACTGCTTTCCCCAGAGGACAAGTAGAAGACTTTTTTCCACTGCGGCTGTGTTTCCCCCTGAAGCCGACCGTACACCACCAGTTGGCTAACTCCCTGCACAGGCAAGCCCCCCAATTGGCCGGCAACCCGATGCAACACCATAGAGCGGCTAAACATCCCCTGCCGTGGGAGATCCACCATGAGGTAAAGGACATCTTGCTTCAGGGCCGAACGGGTTGGCAGGGGGGCCAGGGCCTTCTGCAGAGCCTTGATCAGGGTTTCCACGCTGCGAGCAGCAGATGAGCCAGCCATAAAGTTAGAGTTCGCAAAGTTAAGTTAGAGAGTGAAAAAATGGTCTTGTAACAACTCCAATCCAAGAGGGATCCACTTCTCTCGGCAAAAACGAGTACCCCCTCGCCAGAAGTCAAGGCCTCTGACCTCATCTTGCTGCCTCATTGTGCTCAATCTGCCGGAGTCCGTCAATATACTGAAAGAGCCTGTTACAAACGGGGCTGCCGGCCCATTCTGGGACGGAAGAGGTGGGTGTGGTCAGGGCTGTAGAGCCGCGAGCGGGCAGATCTGGAGCTTGACAAGCCTTTCAAGGCAGGGCTGACGAGATAGAGCACTGTGCGTTCTAAGCCGGCTTGCCGGGTGAGGGCGGCCATCTCGGCCAGGGATCCCAGCCAGATCTGTTCGTCCGGCCAACCCAAGCGATAACAAACGGCAACCGGGGTATCGGCGGGGTAGTGAGCCAGCAGATCTGCCTGCGCTTGTTCTACGTGGCGGGCGCTCAGATATAGACACAAAGAGGCGCGGTGGGCTGCCAGACTGGCCAGGGCTTCTGCTTCCGGTACCTGGGTGCGACCGCTGGCGCGGGTGAGGATAATCGTCTGTACCAACTTGGGTATGGTCAACTCCACCTGCAAACGGGCGGCTGCCAATTGAAAGGCGCTTACTCCCGGCACGATCTCAAAAGGGATCCCTGCCTCCGCCAGCCGGATCAGCAGCTCGTGCAGAGCGCCGTAAAGGCAGGGATCCCCATCCTGCAGCCGCACCACCCGCAGCCCCGCCTTGACCCGTTCCACAATTTGCGGCAGCAGCGTTTCCAGCGTGAAGGAGCGGGTGTCAATGGCCTCAACCCCAGGGCGACAATGGGCCAGCACTCCCTCTGGCACCAAAGAACCTGCGTAGAACACTACATCGGCTTCCGCCAGCAGTCTTTGCCCCCGCAGGGTAATCAGCTCCGGATCCCCGGGGCCAGCCCCGACAATGTAGACAGGCCACGACGTCGGTTCGCGCATTTGCTTGCTTCCTACCCCTTCAAGGGCCTCTTTGAAGATCCCTTTTCCAAAGTCTTTTCAAACTGGATTCCAAGGGAACTTATCTGGAGGCTCAAGCATGCAAGATCACGACAGGCACTCGCATCCCATCTTAAGGTACGTTCGGGAAGACTATTATCCCTACGTTGTTTTACCCCAGCCGATTGCTCTCCTCTTGAGGGGGCCAGATCTCCCACCTTGCCCGCCGGAGCCGGAGCCGCCACAGATGCCTGCCCGTCCGCTGGAGCCGGAGCCGCCACAGATGCCGGAGCGCCCAACGGAACCTGAACTACCTCGAATGCCGGAACGCCCTGTTAGGCCAAATCTACCCGAGCTACCCCAGCCTTTGATGGGCAAGCTGCAATCGGCATGGGCAACTGGTGCTGGTGCATAGAGCAGTCTAGTGTCCGGTGCTATACCCGTAAACTACCCGGCTCCGACCGCTAAGCGGTACGGAGCGGGC
>NZ_JANSIM010000205.1:0-14271 GCF_047502655.1 Synechococcus sp. R5-12
TTTCAGTATAGTTGAGCTTATTATTGACTAGAGTCATGCTCCGCGCGCAGCTTGGACATTTGCAGCGGTCACCTCAAACTCCTCTGGGGCAACTTCTCCATTCCTCACTCTTCTGGGCCAAAGGGGGAGCACCCTAAGGCTGCAAGATCATCGACCAGGAGCCGCTCTCCCCATCCCAAAACGGGGCCAGAGACTCTCCCACCACATTGGGCCCCCAATAGCGGCGGGTTCCATCCAGGGCGAAAGCCACCACAATGTCTCCGGGGCCGATTTGCAGCGGTTCCTCTCCCAAGCTCAGCAGCAATCCCTCGCTCCCCCCCTCTCCAGGGGCAAAGTCCCAGTGGGCCGTTTCCGGATTGATCATCCGTTCGCCGCTGCGCATCAAGATCACCAGCCGAACCGGATGGGGCGTGCGATTGCCGACCCGAAAGGGTCCCGTACGGGCGGA
The DNA here is from genome assembly GCF_047502655.1 of Synechococcus sp. R5-12. Taxonomy (NCBI): domain Bacteria; kingdom Bacillati; phylum Cyanobacteriota; class Cyanophyceae; order Synechococcales; family Synechococcaceae; genus Synechococcus; species Synechococcus sp. R5-12. The sequence continues at coordinate 449 of NZ_JANSIM010000205.1, forward strand.
GGTGGGGACAGCCTGGGGGGGCAAGGCAGGTTCTGAGTGCAGAACAGGGACAACATTCCCCTCAACGGAATCCTCCAAGGCTTTCAGCGTCGGTTTCTCCAGAGTCTGTGCCCTCAATCCCTGCACGAGAACCCCTACCCCAACCAGAGCGGCAGACAACACTAGGGATCCCTTGCCCCTCAAAGCTCTGTTCAGCAATGGGCCGCCGGCGAAAAAAGAGGCAACAGCCTGAGCGAATGAGCAGATCAAGACGCACATCGAGACCACTGCAAGCCAAAGTGATACGTGTCGAGTTAGACAAAAGGCATCAACTGCTGCCCTACCCCTGATAGACCAGCCATACGCGTACAGAGTTCCATCAGAGGATAACGCCCCCACCGTGCAGAACACGATCGTTCAGCTACGTTAACACGTCCATTCCTCTATTCCCTGTGCTTTGGAGGAACAAGGAATAAGGGATCCCCCACTCCAGACCAGGCTAAGCAAGTTTGGATCCCTTTTAGGGATTCACAGCCCGACGCTGCCACCCTTTGGAAGTGCGCTCGTACACCGTCCGCAATTGGGGATAGATCTGATCCCCCTTAAGCTGTAGGTGATCCACCTCCGTTGGCTCCAGCAGTAATGCCACAAAAGTCTGCGGGGGCAGCGGATCTTTCTCTTTCGGCAACTCTTGAATAAAAGCCTCTGGCGGGGCGAGCGGCCCTTTGGGTTCCGGCCAAAACCAGAGGAGCCGTCCTTTTTCCGATATCTGTTGCCACAACTGCTGCCGCTGGCGCTGGGCCTGGGGATCCGGATGATCGGCGGCGATGGCCTCAAGGGTGCCAGCGATGCGGAATTGCTCGCGGGTTTTGCAGAAATACCAGCAGATCTGGGCTTGGGGGCAGTGGGCAATTTGTCGGATCTTCTCGCTGCGACTATCCACCGCCAATTGAATGCGGTCGGTATCGCCCAAAAACCCCCGGAAAACGACCGTGCGGTTGCGCGGATGCCCCTGGGGATCCACCGTGGCCAATTGCAAATACCGCACACTGGGATCGCTACGGTTCCGGTGCAGTGCCGCCTGAATCAGCGCCCGCCAAGAGGGATCCGCAGTAGAATTGCCCTTCGGGTCTTTCATCCGTTTTTCGCAAGGTGCAAGCAAGCCAGGATTGGGGCTCTCTCTCCCTTAGCTAGGGGGTGGAGAAGCCTCAGATTGGGAGTCTCTGGAGAGCCCTGGTGAAGACTCCACACCGCTGACGCGACCAGAGCTGGGATCTGGCTCGGTTGGGCTAATGGGATGAAAGTGGTGCTCTACCCAGCCCTCCGGCGGCCCCTCAAACCGCTCCGGCACTGGCTGCTTCACCTGTAATCCCCGCAGCATCGCGTTGAGATAAGCACTATCCCAGGTAAAGAGGCGGCTTTCGCGGATTTTGTGCCACACCGAACGCGACATCAGCAACGTCCGCTCTACATCCTGGGCTCCCAGCTTCAGCAAGAACTCCTCCCGTTCCGGCTGGTAATCGGTGGAGGCCAAGGCCAGAGATTGCGGCGGATGAGCCTGAGTAAGCTGGGCCATCTTGGCCATGAGTTCGGGGTAAAGCCAAGTGTAGGCAGGGTGAACCGTAAGCTTGGCCACATGAGGTTGCTGCCCGGTGCGATCCAACTTCAAGTTGAAGTAGCCGATGGCGGTTTTGCGTTCGGGCTCATAAACACACACTTCCACCCGCTCCGTCTGGCTAATGGCGCATTTGACCTGCTCCAAAAGCCAATCCAGTGGGCTGGTGCGAAAATCGTTCACCTCACGGTCGTACACCTGGCGCACAGTGGCCGGCATGGATCCCGTATCCAGTTGGTAGATGGCATAGGCATCCCGGTTGGTCACCGGCACCAGGTTGGGCAATTTGGGCTCGTGCTGGCTGAGAGCTGCCAGAATATCGGCTGGAATCGACCAGTAGGTGATCTGAGCCAAGGGTTGGAAGCCGTTGCGCCGGTAGAGCGCCATTGCCCCCTTGTTGTGGATGTTCACCTCCAGGATCCAGGTGCGAGCTTCCCGAAAGTGCTCCATGCAGTGCTTGAGCAGCCGGGATCCCACCCCCTGTCGCTGGGCAGAGGGCGCCACTGCGATATGATCGACCCGCCAGGTGCTGCGGGAATGGTTGAAGGGAGAAACCTGAATCACTCCCTGAATCTTGCCCTCCAGCTCCGCCACATGCACCGTAAACATGTGCTGAAAGCGATTGGGAAACAGGGTCAGGGTTTTCAGGGGCCCATACCACTGGCGCAACCGCCGCACTTGGCGACGAATATCCACCGAGCGGCTGCCGTACTCTTCATCAAAGGCTTGCGCCAAAATCTCTTCCACAGCCTCCAGATCCCCCAGTTGGGCGGGGCGAATGATCAGCTCAGGGGCACCAATGGGGGCTTCGGCATCCGGGTCGGGTCTTGCTGTGGTGTTGTCCATGCCAATCGCAGGCGGGAGAATATTCAAAGCATAGCTCAGGCTCTCTTGCTTTTTCTAACCGGGAGGATCGTTCTGAAACAAAGCTTGAAAGCCTACAGATCGGCTTTCCCGTTATCGAGAAAGGCTTGGCCGCCAAGAAGGGCGTGAACTCAGCCTCCCGGTAGCTGCCCAACAGTGACGAACGGGAGAGCTGGCCCCCTACCCTGCTGGGGTCAATGCCGGGTCGCTCACGCCCCAGTGTCCAGCAAGGTCAAGTTGCTGAAGGTGAAGCGCTTCTCCACAGGGCCGGTTTCCGTCTCCGTCTGGATACGCCGCTCCGAGAGGATGTAGTACTGGCCCACTTTTGTATACAGATCCTCGAATTGGCTGCGCCCGCCCTTTTGCTCGCCCGTTTGGGGATCGTGATAGACGGAATCGTAGCGGTGGGAAAGATAGCCTTCGCCGGTATCGTGGCTGCTGAAGGTGTGGATGGTAACCACCACTCCGTGGATATGCCGGTGCACCATGGTAACCTGGTTATCGCGCACGTGGTAGCGATCCCCTTCTGCTTTGCCCCCCACCAGGATCTCCACTGTGCCATCGGGCAGGGTTTGGCCATAGCGGAAGGTGTTGTTCCCATGGGTCTCGTCGAAGCTGCGGCGCACCCGGTGAATGGCAATCTCCCAGAGTTGGTTGTGAATGGCTTTTCGAGCTTCCTCATCTTCTACGCCGGTAACAGTGGCCTTTAGGTCTGCCCCCACTCGCACCTGCCCAACGAATGTGCGCTCCCCATCCCAATAGGTGACCTCGGCGCTGTAGCCCGGGAAAGCGGGATCCCAGGTGTAGCGGTTTTCATAGGCGGCCCGAAACAACTCTTGGGCAGAGACTTGAGTGGCAATCATCGGCTGTCTCCTTCCTGTTTTCCTTGCAAGCACTTCCCCTGAGCATCCATCATACCGCCCCCTGCTGTTGGGCTGCCCCCCAGTTGCCTTCGCTGAGAACCTGCATCTGGTGAACTGGCCTAGCCGCTCCCCTGTCCGCTGCTGCAGGATAGAAGCACAGCCATGGGAACTTCTTCCTCACACCCAATTTGGCTTGCGAGTTTAGCCGCTGCTGTGATCCCCAGAGTATTCTCTGAGAAGGGTTCGCCTATTTTTTGTGGGTGAGGAGGGAGATTGAAAGGTTCTGACAATCGCGTCAGCGGGGCGGATCCCCTAGAGCCTGGCCTGACGCCGCCCCAGACCGGCATGGCAACCGCGCCAGAGATGATGGGGCCAGTGCTGAAAATCATTGGCAAGCAGACCCTGAGTGGCCACATCCCTATTGGCGGGGCGAAAAACTCTGCCTTGGCGCTGATGGCCGGGGCCATCTTGGCTCCTGAGGCCTGTCGAATTCACAATGTGCCCCGTCTGCTGGACATTGAACGCATGGGACAGATCCTGGCCACGCTGGGAGTTAAGGTTTCCCATGTTGGCAATACCCTGGACCTGGATGCCAGCTCCCTCAAAACCTCTCAAGCCCCTTATGAATTGGTCAGCCAGTTGCGGGCCAGCTTTTTCATCATAGGGCCTCTGTTGGCGCGGCTGGGGGTGGCCAGAGTTCCCTTGCCCGGCGGCTGTGCGATCGGGTCTCGTCCTGTGGATCTGCATGTGCGGGGTCTACAAGCCTTGGGGGCGACGGTACAAATCGAGCATGGGGTGGTTCATGCCTATGCCCGTAAACTGTTGGGAACCCGTATTTACCTGGACTATCCCAGCGTCGGTGCCACCGAGACCTTGATGATGGCCGCTACGCTGGCGGATGGAGAAACGGTGATCGAGAACGCCGCCCAAGAGCCGGAGGTGGCGGATCTAGCCCGTTTTTGTCAAGCCATGGGGGCCCGCATTCGCGGTGTCGGCACCAATACGGTTGTGGTGGTAGGGGTGCCCCGCTTGCATGGAACAGAGTACACGGTCATTCCCGACCGCATCGAGGCCAGCACCTATCTCATTGCCGGGGCCATTACCCGCTCTCACCTCACGGTTGGCCCTGTCATTCCCGATCATCTGCGGGCGGTGATCGCCAAGTTGCAAGCCATGGGTCTGCGGGTGGAAGAAGAGGGCCCAAACCGGCTGCGCATTGCCCCGGCTCAACTGAGCTCAGGCTGGCTCTGTCAGGCAACTGATATTCAAACGCTGCCCTATCCCGGTTTCCCCACCGATGTGCAGGCGCCGATCATGGCCTTGGCCGCCTTGAGCGAGGGCAGTTGCACCATTGAGGAGACGGTGTTTGAAAACCGCATGCACCACATTCCCGAGCTGAATCGCATGGGAGCCGATATTCGCCTGAAGAACCGAGTGGCCCTGATCCGAGGGGTGCCGTCCCTTTCCGGCGCTCCGGTGGTGGCCGCCGACCTGCGGGCGGGTGCGGCCCTGGTGTTGGCCGGTCTGGCGGCTGAAGGCTGCTCCACGATCCACGGATTGCACTACATCGACCGGGGCTACGAAGCCATTGATGAAAAGCTGCGCAGTGTCGGGGCCAAGGTGTACCGCAGTGAAAGCCCGACAGCGCAATTGGGGAAATGAGCCGTTTCACCGCCGTTTGAAGTTTGAAGAAATCGTTGCATCTCTCCCTGCCTATCGCCTGGCCACAATGCGCGGCGACCGCTTGCTGGGTGAGCTTTCCAGCCATGTTGCAAGTATCGAGTCGTCCGGTGGCTCAACGCAGTCGGGTTGAGTATCTTAGTTCAGAGGTGGTGGGGAGGCAAAGCATGGGGATCCTGACAGGCAGCAAACGACGCTGGATAAGATGGGCTGCCGGTGTGCTGGCAGCGGGAGCAGCTCTGGGTGGGGCCGTCTGGGGCTTCTACACCTCATCCTGGGCAGAAACCGCGGAGGTGGCCTCTGCACCAGAAGACAGGGATCCGACGCAACTGCCCCAAACTTCCACAACGGCCTTTCTGCGGGCCTACGCAGCGCTGCAAGCCGGCCAAGCGCAATCTGCCTTGAAGGATTTGCAAGGGCTGGAAGAGAGCCTGCCGGTTTTGAGGGAAGAGATTTGGAAGCTCAGGGCCCAAGCCTATGAACAGTTGCAGGATAAGGAAACAGCCCAAGGGATCTGGTGGCCCCAGATTTTGCAGGAATATCCCCACAGTCCTGTGGCCGCCTACGCCCTCTGGGGGATGGGCCAGGTGGATCGGCTGCGGCAGCAATTTCCCACCCACCCGCTGACTGGACGTGCCCTCAAGCATTTGCTGGAGCTGGATCCCGACCGCTATGACCTGCTGCGGGATTTGGCCCAACATCACCCGCAAACCCCTGGGCTAACGCCGCTGCTGGATCGCTGGCGGCAGGCTCAGGAGGGATCCCTCACGGCTTCCGACTGGCAGATCCTCGCCGATGCCTACTGGGAGCAACGGGAGTACGGCAAAGCTGCCCGGGCCTATGGGCGTGCCCCCGCCACCTCTCAGAACCTCTACCGCTGGGGCCGCAGCCACCAGATCTCGCGGGAGTTTCCCCAGGCCAAAGCGGCTTACCAAGCGCTGCTGGCACAGTTTCCCGATGGGCCAGAGGCTTCTCTCACCCGCCGCCGTTTGGCGGAACTGAGCGACCTGCCGACGGCGATCGACTTGCTTCGACAGGTGGGATCCGGCTCAGATAAAGAAGCTCCAGAGGCGTTGCTCAGCCTCAGCCAGCTCTATGATCGCAACGCCAGCCCCCAATCGGCCCAAGCCACCCGGCAAGCCCTTTGGGATCGCTTTCCGGCCAGCGAAGCTGCGGCCAACGCCGCCTGGACGGTGGCCTGGAGCCAAGCGCAAGCAGGCAATCTCAGCCAAGCCATCGCCCTAGCTCAACAGATTGGATCTGCTCAGCGGGACACGGAAATGGGGGCACAACTGCTCTACTGGGCGGGCAAATGGCGGGAACAGCAGGGGGATGTGGCTGCGGCTCGGCAAACCTATCGGCAGGTGCTGCGGCAGTTTCCCCACACCTACTACGGCTGGCGGTCGGCAGTGCAACTGGGCTGGCCGGTGGGGGATTTCTACAGCGGGCGCAAAAGAGTGGAGGTGGATTTTCAGCCGGTGCGCCAACCGTTGCCAGGGGTCTCTGCAGTTACGCAAACCCTGCATTTGATGGGAGCCAGCCAACTGGCCTGGGAACGCTGGCAGGGCGAAACTCTGGTGCAGCGGGATCCCGGCCAGATGAGCGCTGCCGAGCGCTTTGTTACGGGCATTTTGCGCAACAGCGCCGGAGAGCACCTGCGGGGCATTAACCAGGTGGCTGCTTTGCGCTTTAGCGAAGAGCCGGATCCCTTGCTGGAGACGTTGAGGCAGCGCCAAGATTTCTGGCAGGCCATCTATCCGCTGCACTACTATGCGGGCCCCGACAATTCCTGGAGCGGGGATCCCTACGCCCAACCCGGCTTGGCCCACTGGTCACGGCAATTTAACCTCAATCCCTTGATGGTGGCGGCTTTGATCCGGCAGGAATCCCGCTTTGAGCCGGAGATCGTCTCGGCCTCGGGGGCTTTGGGCTTGATGCAGGTGATGCCCGCCACCGGGCGCTGGATTGCCCAGCAGATCGGCCTGGCCCAGTACAGCCTCACCAACCCCGCCGACAATCTCTACCTGGGATCCTGGTACTTCGACTACACCCACCGCACTTACCAAGACAACACCTTGCTGGCCCTGGCCAGCTACAACGGTGGCCCCGGCAACGTGGCCAGATGGCTGAACCGCTTTGGCTTCGGGGATCCGGACGTGTTTGTGGAGCAGATCCCCTTCCCCGAAACCCGGGGCTATGTGAAGTCCGTGTTTGGCAACTACTGGAACTACTGGCAGCTCTACACCCAGGAGGGGCGCACTCTGGTCAGCCAGCGACTGCATAACCCCTCGTCTTCTTCATGACTTCCGGTTTTGTCGCGGGAGTGCTGCCGTAGAGGGAGTGGGCTTTTTTCCCACAGTATTCTGGGAGAGTTACAGTTATTCCAAGATTTGGCAGTCAAGATTTGACAGTGCCGTTCGCGCTGACAGGACGGGGTTCTATGGTCTCTGGGTTTGAACAACAGGAGGGCGTTTGCGTTAGCGGTGCGGAGCACTATCAGGGGGCGGCAGAAAAGCAGACTGCCCGACAGGAATTGGCCGTGGATTTTATTCGCCATGGCATAGCCGAGGAACCCCGGCCAGAAGTCGAGGATGCCTTTCGGGCCCTTACAGACGAAGGTCGCAAGCGTTGCCGCAAGGTTGCCCGCCAGCTCAAGAACATGGGCTGGAGGTGGGATCTCCTGCTCACCAGTCCCTTGGTGAGGGCTCGACAGACCGCTGAGATCTTTTTGGACGAGAACCTGGCCGAAGCTGTGGAGGTGTTTGAGCCGCTGGCTCCGGGGGGCAGTTTTGCTGACCTGGTGCGCTGGCAAGCAGAGCGGGAACCTCTGGCGTCTTTGGCTCTGATCGGTCACCAGCCGGATCTGAGCCTGTGGGTGCAAACGGCCATTGGGCTGAACCCGGCCCATGCCGACGCGATCACCCTCAAAAAAGCGGGCCTAGCCCAAGTGCGCTTTGCCGAAGGCCGGATTGACTACCGCCAGGGATCCCTGACTTTGTTGCTCTCCCCCAAGGTGGTGCTGCGCTGAGAAGAAGCTGGCTCATCATGATAAACGCCCAACGAGTCGGCCAGAGGTTGTGCCCCCAGCTTCAGCGCCGAGAGGAGGTCAGCCGCTCGCCCAGCAATTGCACACAATAGGCCGCCAGCCCCAACCCCACCATGGCAAACATGAAGGCAATCAGGGAAACGGAACCGACCAGCAGGTAGCGCACCAGAATGCTGATTCCGCGGGCCAACGATCCAATCTCCACCTCAATTGGCGGCAACTTGGCCAACATCGAGAGCAGCAGTTGAAAGAACCCGTAGCCCAAACTGACGGCGATGGCGGCCCCCAAGAGGGCACTGAAAGGGTTGGGGGATCCCTGGGGCGAGGCGGAAGACATGGGGCAGCACCGGAAAACTCACCTTTATTCTAGGCTGCAGGTACAATGTGGAAGTTTCTTTTCTTTCCGGCAAGCCTAGGGGTTATGGAGAGCGGATCGGGAGTGGGATCCCACTACGAAGTTTTGGGCGTTTCCGTGGCGGCGACGGCGGAGGAGATCAAGTCTGCCTACCGTCGTTTGGTCAAGTATCACCATCCCGATAGCCTGCTGGCCAAAAAAGATCGGGCCACCGCTGAGCGCATCCGCCAGATCAACGCTGCCTACGCGGTGCTCAAGGATCCCCAATCTCGCCGCGAATACGATCGGCAACTGCACTCCAGCCGCACCTCACCCCGCCCCCAGCCGAGGGGATCTCCCCATGAAACCGTCAGCCACGAAGCCATCGCCCGTGCAGCCTGGATCCGACAGGTCTACACCCCTCTAAACCGAGTGTTGGGGCCCTTGTTGTCTTCCCTAAAGCCTCAGTTGAATGCTTTGGCGGCGGATCCCTTTGATCCCAACCTGTTGCAGTCTTTTGCTGACTATCTGGAAGAGTGTGCGCAGAAACTGGCCCAAGCCCAGCAGATCTTTGGCCGCCTCCCCAATCCCAGCAGCCTGGGGGGAGTGGCTTCTCGCCTCTACTACGCCCTCAACCACCTAGAGGACGCTCTAGAGGAGCTGCAGTATTTCCCCCTGAACTTCGACGACCGCCATCTGCACACCGGACAAGAGCTGTTTCGCCGGGCAGGGGGGCTACGCCTGGAAGCTATGGAAGCTTACGCCAAGAGTTCACCCTAAGCCAGAGCGGGATCCCCCCCTGGGCAGAGAGGGGCGAGGATCATAGGGGATGGGGATGTACTGCACGGAAGGGCGGCCCATGGTGGCCTGTGGGTACAAGTCCATCAGGGCATAGATTTGGGGTGGCAACTCAGTAGAAATGGGCAGGCCCAACCTTTGGGCTTCTTCGGCGGTGATGGGGTAGTCGTGGGTAACTTGTCCACTGGTTAGGTACTGGATGAGGGGCTCGATGCGTTCGGGGGCAATTTTGCGCTTGGGCACATCGTCCTTCAGGAGATCCCGCACGAAGTTCTGTACCTGTTGCATCGCTTTGCGGGCCAGATCTGCCAGGATCAAGGTTTGGTCATCGATTTCGGCAATGGGTTTATCCGCCACCACCTGCAGAATACTGGCGGCAGCATACCCCCCCAACTGTGGATCCACCGGCCCCAGGACTGCATTGGCATCCATGACGATTTCGTCGGCGGCCAGGGCCAGCATCGTCCCCCCCGACATGGCGTAGTGGGGCACAAACACTGTCACTTTGGCCGGATGGCGGATCAAGGCGCGGGCAATTTGCTCCGTAGCCAGCACCAGGCCACCGGGGGTATGCAAAATCAAATCAATCGGGGTATTGGGTGGAGTGAGGCGAATCGCCCGCAATACCTGCTCGGAGTCCTCGATGCTGATGTAGCGGGAAACCGGGATCCCCAAAAAACTGATCGACTCCTGGCGGTGAATGAGCAGAATCACCCGGCTGCCCCGCTTTTGCTCCAACTCCCGAATGGCCATCAAGCGCCGGAACTCTTGGGCACGACGGTTCAGCAGAGGTTGCAAAGAGCTGAAGATCAGGAAAATCCAGAACAGGCTGCCCCAGTCCACTTTCGCACCTCAAGTGGGATCCCTTTGACTCCAGCATAGGGGATCCAAAATCTTCGGCGATCCCTGAGCCTCATGAGTTGGGTTCAGACGCCGCAAAAAAGCGATCCAAAGCCTGCAGCAAATCCGGTACGGAAGCTTGGTCAATCCAGGATCGAATATAAGCCTGTTGCTCCGCCAAGTTTTCAATGCGGCCCAACTTTTGCATGGCCAAGTAGCGGGTTTCTGCCTCGGCGCGATTGGTTTGCAAGTCCAGCCGCTGCTCCGGGGTCAGCGGATACTCCGTTTGGGCCAGCAGGTAATCCGCCACCATCATGAACAGCAGAGGCCCCGCCAATTCCACCTGAGGCTCGGCTTCTGGCTCAGAATCAGCAACAGCGAGATCTTGGAGATCTTGAAAAAGATCCTGACCCAGTTGCAGCAGCTCCTCTGCTGAAGCCGCCCGCAGCACCGTCTCGGCAGTGGCCCGGAGCGGCTCTGGGGAAACCCTGTGGTGAGTGGCCAATTCCGCCAGGGCCTGTTCCCATTGATCCCGTTGGGCTTGCACCACAGCCCGCTCTTCTGGAGAAAAGTCCAACCGCTCCAGCACCACCTGCAGAGCCACAGCCCCCACCAACAGGGGGGGGAAGCGCAGCACTGTAGAGGCGGATCCCGCCTGCTCCAAAAAGGCTTCCAAATCCGGGCCAGATCCCCTGTCCAGCAAGTCCTGCAAGTAGGCCAGCACCTCTTGGGGCGAGGTCAACCTGAGGATCCCTCGCACCTGTGCCCGCAAGTCTGCGGGGATCCCAAGGAGCTGCACCTGGACTTCGGCCCGCGCCTGCGCTTCTGCAATCAACTCCGGCAAATCTGCCGTTGCCCGACCGGCCTGCAACAAAACCTGACTAGAGTCCTGCAACAGGCTGGCCGCTTCCACAAACAGCAGCACCTGCGGGACTTGCAGCGTTGGCCAAACCATGCTAGCCGGGCTGTGGATCCGCAGGGGATCCCTCCGATTCTGGATTGGCTGGCGCAGCGGGGTGAGCTGAAGTGGGCTTGTGCCAGTGCAGACCGATCAGAGCATCGTACAAAAAGCCCCAAAACTCTCCCTTCTCCCAGATCCCCAGCGTTTGCTGGCAGTTGCGCGCGTCCAGCTCAGGTTTGGCTGCCCAGTAGGCTGCTTGGTATTTGTACCAGGGAACAGAAGGCCAGAGATGGTGGATCAGGTGATAGTTTTGCCCCAACAGCAGAATGTTGGTCAGCCATCCGGGATAGACGCGGGCATTGTACCACCGCTCTTGGGATTGAAAAGGGCGATGGGGCAGGTAGTCAAAAAACAAGCCCAGCAAGAACCCCATGATAAAGGCAGGGGGTAGCCAATAGTTCATGATGTAGTCGGTGTAGCCGAAGTAGCTGGCCAGACCAAAGGTCAGGATAACCACCAGCCGACTCAAGCCCCACTCCAGCAGATCCCAGCGACCTTTCCGCCAGAGCTGCCGCTTAAAGAAAAACACCTCATGGTAGAAAAACCGCGGCGCGATCAGCCACAGCGGCCCTCCCGTTGAGACATAGTGATCGGGATCGTCTTCAGGATGGTTGACGTGGGCGTGGTGCTGCATGTGTACCCGCTTAAAGACGGGATAGACAAAACCCTGCAACAGGGCAGAGCCGTGTCCGAGTGCCTCGTTCAGAAAGCGGTTGCGGTGGGCCGAGCCATGGGAAGCATCGTGAATCACCGTGCCCAGAACATAGAGGGCCACAAAATTGAGCCAGAACACCATCCATTTGGGCCAGTGCCAAAAGGCGTACCCGCCAAAGCAAGAGGCCGAAAGCACCACCGCAGCCAAAAACATCAGCAAGGTGGGATTCCAAAATTCCGAGGGTGGCCCCAACAGCTCACGAGGCAATGCGAAAGGTTTTTGGGCTGGTTCAGCAGTAGCAGCAACAGTCATCGGCAGCCATCCTTAGGTGCGCACAGTGCAGACAGAGAGGATGGGTCGAGGCAGCGCGTCCCAGTCATCACACCGAAAAGAGATCGAAGAGATAAGTTTGTTAACTTTCGTTAGTATACGGCAGAGACCTGCCCAGCTTCTCAGCCCAAGCCTTATTTTCCTCACAACCCCAGCCATGGGGGCACCTTCCTCTCCTGGCCAAGGATTCCTGAAGGATCCCGGCAACGGCAAACTGCCCCTGAAGCCAGAGAAAAGCCGTAGTGTGAGGTTTTGTTGCAATTCATGTGCAGATTGCGAGGGGATCCCAGCAGGAGGGGTAATCTAAGGGTCGGTTAACCTGAGCTGAGGATGGAAACCATGATGCCTGTTGTTGCGCTGTTGGCTCTGACCGCTCAAACCAGCCCCTGGTCCCCCCTGAACGCCGTGATCATTCTGCTCTGCACAGGGCTGGCTTACCTGAGCTTCAAATCCTCTTCTGGAGTGGCCTCAGAGACCGGGCCGGTACTGGGAATGACCTGGCCAGAAGTCATCGGGGTTGCCAGCTTTGGCCATTTGTTGGGAGTGGGGGTCGTTTTGGGCCTCTCTAACATTGGCGTTCTCTAGGTCGCCACTTCCTTTACATTTCTTGAACTTAGTCCGGATCCCTGCTGGATGATGTTAAGCTCTATTTTAATTCTGAAAGAAGCAGTTTCTTCAGCCGCATTTTCCCCTGAGGTTTGTTGCTATGTCAGCGATGGTGCTCCTGGCCAGTTTGCCGGAAGGCTATGAATTGTTTGACCCGCTGATCGACATTTTGCCGATCATCCCTGTTCTGTTTTTCCTGCTGGCTTTTGTCTGGCAAGCGGCAGTGGGCTTTAAGTAAAGCCATTGCTTTTACTGAGGTCGCAAAGGTCTCAAAGGCCTGGGTGGTCTGGAGAAAACTCAAGCAAACCTAAAGGGCTTCCCCCAGCTTATCTCCCAAGTTGGGGGCTCTTTGCTTTGCCCACTTATGGTCATTTCGATTCAAACTAGGACACTGCACCCACGCCTAAAACGTTAAATGCACCGTGCCAGAAGGCCTTTCAAGGACTCCGTCCCGCTAGCGCGAACAGTAGCTCAGGTGTCTTGCCCTGAACTGGAACGACTGTAAACGACTATAAAAACAACAAGCCGTCTCGCCACTGTCCACATGACTCCCAAAGGTGGGCCAGGGATCCGGCGCTAGGGTTCGCGGTCGAGGACACCGGTAATCCAGAGAACCCCTGCCAAGCAGACGAAGTGGGCAAACGTCACGTTGATGTTGGCGGCCAGCAGCAGCACTCCTGTCACCTGGTTGGCCTGGGTGCGGGAAAACATGCGCGCCAACAGCTCGCCCACTTGGGCTTCCATACCAATCAAAGCAAGGAAGGCCCCAATGAGGCTGACATAGGTGACCAACTGCAACTGCTTGGGCAAATCCAATTGGCTTAGGGCATCAGCAGAAGCTGAGCGGCGCTCCGCGTGGAGCAAGTAGCGCCAGTTGAAGAACAGACCGGCTGCCAGGGTGAGCAATGTAAACAAGGTGAACCAGAAGGCGATGACAGCCCCCAGCGAGTCATCTCGATAGACGGTATTTTGGCCGATTAAAAAGCCAAACCACAGCAGCAGCGCCGTCGCCCCCAAGATTGCCTGGAACCAAAACCCAAAGCGACGAGTCATGCGCAAACGAGACTTCATCCGCTCGATAGCCGCCCGTACTGACGGCGACATGGGCTCGTTCATCTTTTTCCCCCGCTCGCCTGGATGAACACCAACGTTCGCTTCCAGCCTATCTTCATTCTCCGGCCCCAGTCACCAAATTTTCGGGCTGGAGACCCGCACCATAGCCGCAGGCTTGGTGTCGGGAGGAAAGCCCGCC
>NZ_JANSIM010000206.1:0-5738 GCF_047502655.1 Synechococcus sp. R5-12
ACATACTCCCGCACTCATGCTGACGCAAAGCGCTCCGCGCCGCTGTCCGCCACCCCTAGCCCCTTTCCCAGGGGATGTGACTGTTTGAACTTGTGGGACTGCCTTCCAGCATCGCCCGCTGCCGCAAGGTGATGGCCAGAAAAAGCGTCGAGGCCGCGAAGTTGGAGCTGTCCTTAGTGGGAAGGAGATGCCTGGGGCGCAGAAATAAGGTCTTCTGAACCCTGCGATCTGCAATCAAAGATCTGAGTATGAGTATAGGTGTGGTGTCCTAGTCTGAACCAAAATGGCCATACGTGGGCAGGGCAGATGGCTGCCAGCCTTGGCTAACTTCAGGGGAAGGAAAACGTAAACCTACCCGCCAAGCCAGGGGATGTGGCCAAGCCGCTAAAAGTCTGCGCGACGTTTCCGCTCTTGCGAACCGTTACGGTAAAGGGAATGGGAGCAGTTGATTGGGAGCAGCGCCGGAACAATCTCACCTCGATGAAGTATGGCCCTGAGGGCGGGGTGGAAGCCCAAAAGACATTCTCCACAGCATTTTGGGTTACGGCAACACAGTCGGCATTGGCATCCACATCCAGCCGTCCTCCAGAAGGGACAATTCGGTTGTTAAAAAACACGGTCTGCTGCGTGGGATCCGTAACATACAGGTCAAGGTCATCGATGGTGTTCCAACTCAAGGTAACTTGAATGGGGCCGGTGCCCAATACTGGAGGTGTGGGGGTGGGAGAGGGTGTCGGTGCAGGAGTTGGTGGTGGCCTCAGGGTAGGAGTTGGCGTGGGCGCAGGTTCCCCAGTGACCCTCTGAGCAAAGTTTCCTTGGAAAGTATTGCCAGCCAGGTAGGCTGCGACTACCGCATCTGGGGTGCCGGGGGCCGCCTGAATTGCCACTCCTACGCCCTCGCCCCGAGCTAGGAACGTATTCCCGGAAATGGTGCGGGCCTGGGTTCCCTGCAAAATACGAATGCCGACACTGCCGGCTATCCTGCCCACGCCGATCCGGTTGGATTGAATGGATGGAATTGAGCCTGCCCCATCCAGCTGAATCCCGGTAGTGCCACTCGTACCTGCTTGCCGCGCCTGCAGTACCAAGCCGGCTCCAGCCGTGGGTGGATCCCCTTCGATTTGGTTGTTGCGGAAGATCCCGCCGGAGTTGTCACCATAGCGAACGGCCAAAGCCCCCAAAGCCTGCAGGAGAATTGTGTTGTTTTCAAGGATGGGATTGCTGCCCGGCACAGTGCCTATGCCCACCCCACCCGTTTTACTGACAATCGGCGAGACACGGCTGACCCGGCCATTCCCAGAGATCTGCACACAGGGATCCAAAAATTGCTGGCACAAAATCTCGGCCAATTGGTTCAAGGCTCCCTCTAGAACCGCAGCATTGCCGTTGACCAAGATGTTGGAGCGAGGGTCGTTGAGGGTGACCTTGCGCGGCTGAAAAGTGCCGTTGTTCACCTGCACCCGTCCACCCCCCAGCACCACATCTACCCCCTGCAGGCTGGTTTGGCTGGCTACAATCACGTCAAAGAGCCCGGTCAGGATCTCATAGGCGGTGGAGCTGGTGATGCGAATGCGACCGCCGTTGGTGCCATCGCCGCCATCCAGGGCCAGGTTGCTTTGCAAAGTTTCCCTGCCCGTCCCCAAAATCTCGATCAGCACCTCCAGGCCGGCTGTGGCAGTCTGAAGTCGCTGCGCCTCTGCAACTGCGTCTGCCAGTTTGGTAAAGGGGCCACTGGCCGGATCCACTCTCAGGATGATGGGCCCGCCACCTGGCGGAGGAAGAGGTGGAGAACTGCCGCCGCCACCCCCACAGCCGAGGGCAACCCCCGCCAACAGAGGCAGCAAGGCTGAACAGATCCCCCAACCAGATTTGGATACTTGGCCAAGCATAGGTGGAAAGCCCCTTACAAGCGCTTAGCGGTTAAGGTTGTTACAGCAACAAACAAGAGCAACAAACAACTGCCACGGGGTCAAGGTACAGATGGCCAAGCTGGGATCCAATGCCCTCAGCAAAAGCATCCTCTAACGAATCCCCTCCTCAGTCAAGGCTTCGCAAGGGATCCGCAATCAATCGGCAACAAAAATCTCAAAAATCTAGCGCTCTCCAGGAACTTGGAGGGTTCCGGCGATAATGTTCTGCTTCACCGCTTCCACGGCGGCCACCAAATCCGCTGAGAGCAAGGCTTGGTTGTACTCATCCAGAGCATAGCCCACACCCTCGTTCTCCAGGCCAAAGGTTTGAATGCCGCCGACAAAGTTGCCTTAAAGTTGCCTTCCACCACGCTGCGAATCACTTCATAGGTGGCCATATCCACCCGCTTCAGCATCGAGGTGAGACCGTGGTTGAGGGTGGCAGGGTTGTTGTCGGTATCCCCCAGGTAGTTTTGGTTAGCATCCACACCGATAAAGAACAGCGGACGGGTATCTCCGCTGCAGATGCTGGCATAATCGGCGGGTTTGGGCACTTCCGCAAAGGGATCTCGAATGAAACTCACCCCGGCGGGCAGCCCTGTAGGATGCTGTTGGGCCAGAGCAGCCCAAAGAGCAGCGAGGTAACATCATCTCCAGCCGTATCCGTGTCGATCAAAAAGCGTTGCACAGCCATACACAGGCTAAGCCCAAATCAGGGTGACATCTTAACCTTTGCGGGCAGTCTCAGGGCAGCTGCTGAGCCGGTGTATCTTGAAAAGGGATCCCTGTAGACCAGAGTTGGCGATGTCCTTCTCCATCCGCTCCATTACACCGCAACAGATGGCCCAATACCTACAGGATCCCGAGGCCGGCCCTCTGCAATTGATCGATGTGCGGGAACCGGCAGAGCTGGAGCTGGTGAATTTAAATGCCCTGGGCTTTCGCAACTACCCCTTGAGCCAGTACGAGGAATGGAGGGAACGGATCCTCACAGAGCTGGATCCAGATCAGCCAACTTTTGTGCTCTGTCATCATGGCCTCCGCTCTGCTCAGATGAGCCGGTGGCTACAGGCCAACGGGTTCACTCAGGTTCATAACATCAGCGGCGGCATTCACGCTTGGGCTTGTGAGGTGGATCCCTCCCTGCCCACCTATTGAGGTCACGGGCAAACCAGCACCATGTTCCCCATTCTTCATCTGCAGGGGGATCCCCAACAACGAGGCCAACAGTATGGATCCCAGGCGGCCCAACTCATTCGCCACAGCATTGCTAGTTACGCCCGCCAATTTGCCTACCGCTGTGGTCTCACCTGGCAGCAGGCCCAGGCCCAAGCAGAGGGATCCCTGCCCTGGCTAGAGCGCCACGTGCCCCACCTGCTGGAAGAAATCCAAGGCATTGCCGCGGGGAGTGGCTTCCGTTTTGCCGAGATTCTGGCCCTCAATTTGCGCACCGAGATTTTATCCAGATCGGTTGTCGGTGGATCCCATCCCGACTGCGCCGCTGCTCTGGAACACAATCTCCAAAACGGGGTGCCCCAGCACCCAGCGGATCCTGCTCATGAATTCAAGGGGATTGATCTCATCGATCCAGCCCAAGCCAACCCAGATGGGGGAGAATGCACCACCCTGGCGGCCTTGCCCCAGGCTACCTCCACCCACCACACCTACTTGGCCCAAACCTGGGATTGGATCGGGGAGCAGCGCAGGGCCTGTGTGCTGTTGTGCGTTCGCTCCGATAACCACCCTGCCTACCTCACCCTGACCGAAGCTGGGATCCTGGCCAAAATCGGCCTCAACCGAGCAGGGTTGGCCGTGGCCCTCAACCTCTTGCGCTCTACCCTAGATGGGCAAACCGAGGGAATGCCGGTGCATTTGCTATTGCGCTTGTTGTTGGAGTGTGAGGAGTGGCAGCAAGCTGTGGAGAGGGTGAGATCCTATCCTTACACCGCCTCCTCTTGTGTCAGCGTTGCGGGTACCGCAGGACAGGCGGTAGGCCTACAGCCCGCTAGTGCAATCAGCTTTGAAATCAGTCCACGAGGAATTGGCCTGCATCTCCCTCAAGGAGGGATCCTCGCCCACACCAATCATTTCCTGGATCCGGCCTTGCGAGAAGATGAGCTGCCCCCCCATATAGGATCCTCCACAAGGCTAGAACGGGCCTATCATTTGCTTCGCCAGAGTGCTCAAACGGGAACCCTAGAGGCGGTCGCTCTTCAAAAAATCCTACAAGACCGGACGAATGCCCCCCACTGCATCTGCCGCCATCCGGATCCCCATCTGCCCGCCTGGGATCGCACCGAAAGCGTAGCGGCTGTGGTGATGGATCTGAACCAACAAATCCTGCATGTGGCCCCCAACATTCCCGATCACGTGGAGTTTGTACCGATTTCCGGGATTTTCTAGGTTTGGGAGATGCAGTAGGATCGAGCTGAAGAGAGAGGAGGGGCAGGCGATCGCGTCCTTGCTGTCGCCACCAGACAGCGGGATGAGGAAAGTCCGGGCTTTCAGAAGAACACACCGCTGGGGAAAGCCCAGTGCGGGTAACCGCGAGGATAGTGCCACAGAAACATACCGCCGATGGCTGGGATCCCAGCACAGGTAAGGGTGCAAAGGTGGGGTAAGAGCCCACCAGCAACGTCGTGAGGCGTTGGCTCGGTAAACCCCGGTGGAAAGCAAGGCCGCAGCCGCAGGATCATGGCTGTTCTTCGCCCCTGTTGGCTGCATCGAGATCACGGTACCCAAAGCGGGGAAGGGTGCTCTCGATGGTGGTGAGCCGCTAGAGGGTGATGGCAACATCACTCCCAGATGGATGATCGCCAGTGCAACTCTGCACTACAGAACCCGGCTTACAACCTCCTCTCTTTTCTACTTGCACATCTACCTGTTTGCACATCTATTTGCACACAGAGAGAGTTTGTTCCGAGCTCACGGGAGTTCTGCAGGTTGCCGGGATCCCTGTGGTCTGGGGCTATTTATTGGCCGTAGTCAGTGTGTCGTTGGGAGAAGCTGTATCGCATGCCCACCTAGGGCACTTGGAGAGCCTTGTCCAATTGTGGGTGGCTGCGCTACGGCGTAGGTTCTGTCATTCTGGTCACGCCTGCCATCCACAGCTCCACGCAGGCTTGCAGGAGGGAGGGTATCCTGTCGGGTTCAGCGCTTTCTTCTGATTGTTTATCTGCCGGTTTCTCCTCATTCTGCTCCTCGACAGAGGGCTCCGCCCCGTCGGCGTGAACGGTGGGCAACTCGGCGGTTACTGCCAGCATGGCTGCTCCCAAAATCATCACATGCAAAACCCCAACGGCTGCATTAAGGCGATCCGGCTCGACAGATTGCAACTCAGAGTTGGGAAATCGCCGCAAATACTCTGTCAGTTGTTCTTGGGCCTGAGAAAAACCCAGCCGCAAGGCGCGACGATGCTCCTCAGAATAAAGACCGGCCTCTCCCACCAGGGAGCGCACCAGCTCAGGATTGTCGGCCAAAGCCCGAAAACAGGTGTGGACGTAGCGCAGGAGAATGGCTTGTAACCCAGAGCCTTGAGAGGGGGCGGGATCCGCCTTCAGGGGCAGATCGGCTATGCCGGAAAAGACCCCCAGCTCCCCAAATACGGCCAGGAGTAACCCTTGCTTGGTGCCGAAGTGCCGAAACAGGGTGACCTCATTCACTCCGGCCAAATCCGCAATTTGACGGGTGGTGGTCTGGGTGATGCCCTGACGAACGAACAGCTCCCGAGCCGCATTCAGCAGCCTTTGCCGAGAAGAAGGACGTGCCATAGTGAGGAGAAAACGTAAACTACCCGACCCTGACTGCTTCGCAGTACAGGGCGGGCTT
>NZ_JANSIM010000207.1:0-2201 GCF_047502655.1 Synechococcus sp. R5-12
TGCCCTCACCCCCAGCCCCTCTCCCAGAGGGAGAGGGGAGTTAGGAACCGAGGCAAGGTACGAGCTGACTGCAGTTGGAGGGAGAGGGATCCGCTCAGAGCAAGGCGACAATGTTAGAATGCAGGCTCGATTTTCCACCACGACTCCTGGGGGGGATGCGGGTTATGGCCCGGAAAGCCGTTGCTGTGAACACTGCTGATGACTCGGACAAATTGAAGTCAGAAAAACGCAAAGCCCTGGAGCAGGTGTTAAGCCAGATCGAGCGGAATTTCGGCAAAGGGGCAATCATGCGCCTGGGAGATGCCACCCAGATGCGGGTGGAGACCATACCCAGTGGGGCCATCACCCTCGACTTGGCCTTGGGCGGAGGTTACCCAAAAGGGCGGATTATCGAAGTCTTTGGGCCGGAATCTTCTGGGAAAACTTCAATTGCCCTACATGCCATCGCCGAAGTGCAAAAACAAGGGGGAACGGCAGCTTTTGTGGATGCGGAACATGCGCTGGATCCCACTTACGCAGCAGCTTTGGGGGTTGATATTCAAAACCTGTTGATCTCCCAGCCGGACACGGGGGAGGCCGCCCTGGAGATTGTCGATCAGTTGGTGCGCTCGGCAGCTGTGGATATCGTGGTGGTGGACTCGGTAGCAGCGTTGGTGCCCCGGGCTGAGATCGAAGGGGATATGGGAGATGCCCATGTGGGATTGCAGGCGCGCCTGATGAGCCAAGCGCTGCGCAAGATTGCCGGAAATGTCAGCAAAACCGGATCCATCGTTCTTTTCTTAAACCAATTGCGCTCCAAAATTGGCGGCATAGGCTATGGCCCCCAGGAGACCACCACCGGCGGCAATGCCCTTAAGTTTTATGCGTCGGTGCGGCTAGATATTCGCCGCGTTCAAACCCTGAAAAAAGGTGCGGAAGAATACGGGATCCGAGCGCGGGTCAAGGTGGTGAAAAACAAAGTTGCCCCCCCTTTCCGGCGGGCAGAATTTGACATCATTTTCGGCCAAGGGATCTCCAACATCGGCTGCATTATCGATCTGGCCGAGGAGATGGGCATTCTCAAGCGCCGCGGCTCTTGGTACAGCTACAAGGAGGAAAATGTTGCCCAAGGAAGGGACAATCTGGTTGTCTACTTGAAGGAAAACCCAGAGCTCCTAGCGGAGGTGGAAGCGGCTGTGCGGGAGAAACTTTCTGCGGGGGTGACGGTTTCCGCCAGCCGGCCGGCAGCGATGGAAGAGGGAGAGCAGGAAGAGAATGAGGATGCGGTCTTTGTAGAGGAAGAGTTCTGAGGGAGCAGCTAGCTGTTCAGGGAGCGCTTCCTGAGCGAGATCGCCGCTGGCGCAGGGCCTCGTAGAGCAACAACCCCCCCGTCATAGCGACGTTCAGAGATTCGACACCCTCGGCCATCGGGATCCGCACCTGGGCATTGGCCTGTTGGATAGTCGCTTCCCTCAGGCCAGCCCCTTCGTTGCCCAGGAGAAAAAGGGTAGGGCGGGTGAGATCTTGATCCCAGTAGCAGTTTGCTGTGGGGGAGAGGGTAGCAGCCAAGACTTGGATCCCGTGGCAACGGCAGCTCTGGATCCAGGCGGCTAGGTCGGGCACGACTTGGGGCGGACGGCGAAACCACTGGCCGGCAGAGGCCCGCAAGACTTTGGGGTTTTCGGGATCGACGCTGTCTGCGCTTAGCCAAAGGCCGTCGGCTCCTGCGGCGGCCACGACTCGGATTAGGGATCCCAAATTGCCTGGATCTTGCAGCGTTTCCACCACAAGGCCCAAACGTAACTTGGACAGGGGGGGAGAGGAAATCTGCCAACTGACGGCCACGGCCACAGCTCCTTCGGGAGACTCGGTGGTACAGAGCGCTGCCATGACTTCTGAGCTGACGGCCTGCCGCCGTAGACTCTTGGGCAGATTGGCCAGCAATTGTGGGTAACGCTCAGCCCACTCAAGCGTGTAGCAGAGAGCCTGCAGGGGCCAGCCAACTCGCAGGGCTTCTTCGATGAGGTGGGATCCCTCTACCAAAAAGGCGCCCTGTTCCCGCCGGCCTTTGCTGCGGTGCAACTGCCGCAACTTGCGGATCCAGGGGTTTTTCGGACTGGTCAGCAGCTCAGAAGCCATGTGGCAATGGTTAAGGTACTCCCCAAGTCTTCGGCGTTGCTGCCCTCACCCCCAGCCCCTCTCCCAGAGGGAGAGGGGAGTTA
>NZ_JANSIM010000209.1:0-5839 GCF_047502655.1 Synechococcus sp. R5-12
GAACAGTGATGTTCAGCAGTGTTCAGCGTAAATGTATCAGCACGAACTGCTGGAATCGATTGTGGAGCGCCTAAACAGTGGCGAGATCCGCGCCGTCGATTAAACCCTGTCTTCAGGTTGAGATTGCCCTCAAGACTTTGGAGAACTAGACTCCAGTCTGTCCTCGAACGCCGGGTATTCTGCTTGTATCCTTGGGCTCATCCCGTCGGGTGGATCGCCTAGAATAATCCACAACCCACCTCTTTCTGCTGCCATGAGTTCTCACTCTTCAGATTGGTTCACGCGGGCTCGCCACATTTTTTACGGCACGGCCACCGCTCTGGTGGAGATCCTGCAAGACCCGGAAAAGCGCACCGAAAACCTCAACCGCCTCTCGATGGACTTGGGCCAACTGGCGGCAGAGCTGGAGCAAAAGGGAGAGTTGATCGAGCAGGAGGCAATTCGTTACGTTGAGAGTCTCAGGGATCCAGCCGCCAACGCCCCCTCGGCAAGTCCTGACTCTGAAGCGCCTGTCGAGAATGCTCCCCCGACACCAGCTTCCTCCCCCAACAAGCCGGCTATCTCCAGAGAAGAGATGGCTGAGTTGATGGAGCTGATCCATCAGATTGAGTCCTTGCGCCTGGATTTGGAGCGGTTGCGCACCTCGTCCTGAGTCCTGTGCGGTTCGATATCCTTACCCTTTTCCCCGAATTTTTTGAAACGCCGCTGCGCATTGGGCTGGTGGGCAAAGCCCTACAGCAGGGGATCGCCGAAGTCCACTGCACCAATCCACGCGACTTCGCCACCGATAAGCACCGCCGTGTCGATGATGAGCCCTACGGGGGTGGGGTGGGCATGGTGCTCAAGCCAGAGCCTTTCTTCGCTGCTGTCGCCTCCCTGCCCCGGTTGGATCCCTGCGAGATCATTCTGCTGACGCCCCAGGGGCAACCGCTAAACCAGGCGCTGCTGCAGGAGCTGGCCCAGAAGGCGCAGCTGATCCTGCTGTGTGGCCAGTACGAAGGCTTTGACGAACGCATCCGCCAATACCTGGCCACCCGCGAGGTGTCGCTGGGGGATTTTGTCCTGACCGGGGGGGAAATTCCGGCGCTGGCCCTGATCAACGGCGTGGTGCGGCTCTTGCCGGGCACTGTGGGCAAGGTAGACTCGTTAAAGAGGGAAAGCTTCCAGGCGGGGCTGCTGGACTATCCTCAGTACACCCGCCCGCCAGAGTTTCAGGGGTACAAGGTGCCGCCGGTACTCCTCTCAGGCGACCATCAAGCAATTGCCCGTTGGCGTCTGCAGCAGCAGCTGGTTCGAACCTGGCAAAGGCGGCCAGACCTGTTGGCCAAGCGCCCCTTGACCGCCGAAGAGCAGCAGTTGTTGGTAGAGGGGCTGGCGGAGCAGCACCCTCGTGTAAACGAAGCGGAGAAATAAATCATGCTCGGCAAGCTTCTCAACCGTCTCCTGAATCCATCGCCCGTCTGCTGGCGTGGGATCCCCTCGCCCCCAGTGCTGCTTCTGGTGGGGATGGCTTTGAGCTCGGTTCTGAGCGGTTCTGGGGTGGCCCTGGCCCAAAGCGGAAGTGTCAACGAGGCCATTCGCCGCGACAGCAATCCCCCTCTGTTCGATGGCACCAGCATTAACGTCAACGATCTCTTCCGGGCTGCCGACTTCCTCTCTCGCCAAAGTGCCGCTTCCCGCTGGGACGGGAAGGCCAGCGTCGATGCTGCTGTGGAGCAATTTAACCAATCCCGCCGCCGCTCCCTGCTGCTTTCTCCCGCTTCCTTGACACCTGAGCCCACCCCCACTCCCTAAGGTTGGATCCCATTCCCGGTAAATCTGTTAGGATCGCAAAGCCGATCCCGTGCCTGCTGAAATGCGGTACACCGTTTTCGGGATCCATTAGGAGAACACCGCCGTGGTTAAGAGCACCCCCTCCAGCAAAGCCGATACGGAGCAGCGTTTGGATCCCGCCAGCCGGGGCCACTCCAAAGACAGTTCCACCGCACCCAAAGGGATCCCGGGTTTTATTCAAGAGACCCGCACAGAATTAAGCAAGATTGTTTGGCCGAGCCGCCGGCAATTGATCGGCGAGTCGGTAGGGGTCTTACTGATTGTGTTGGCTTTTGCTTCCTTCATCTACCTGGTCGATCAAGTGTTTGCTTGGGTAGCCACTCAGCTGTTCTTGTGATGTTCTGTCCTGAGGGGCAAGAGAGTCATGTTCAAGGATGGCTACAGGGAGGATGTGAGGTGATGAGGCCAGAGCAGCAGCGAAAACGTCGTGGGGGCCGTGTGGAGCACTTTGAGCCTGCAGACGCGATCCCGGAACCGGACGAGGGGGAAGGTCAAGAGCGTCGTAACCTGCGCTGGTACGCCGTGCAGGTGGCTTCCGGCTGCGAAAACAAAGTGAAGAGCACCCTGATGCAACGGGCGGCTGCTTTGGATGTGGCGGATCAAATTGTCGAGGTGGTGATCCCGAAGCGAACGGGCTTCAAGCTGGATCGAACCGGCAAGCGCCAGGAGCAAGAGGAGAAGATTTTTCCCGGCTATGTCCTGGTACGCATGGACATGAACGACGACACTTGGATGGTGGTGAAAACAACCCCCAATGTGATCAACTTTGTTGGCACGGAAGAAAAACGGGCCTACGGTCGCGGTCGGGGGCATGTTACGCCGCGTCCCCTCAGCCAAAGTGAGGTGCAGCGCATCTTCAGCAGCGTCGAGGTGGAGGAAGTGCCCCTCAAGATCGACATGGCACCTGGGGATCGCATCGAGGTGCTGTCCGGCCCCTTCCAAGGTTTCTACGGCGAGGTGGTGGAGGTCAGCCCAGAACGGGGCAAGCTCAAGGCGTTGATCTCAATTTTCGGGCGCGATACCCCGGTAGAATTAGAGTTTGGTCAAGTGCGAAAAGAGGTGTAACTGCGTTTCATGGCTAAGAAGTTGGTGGCCGTGGTCAAGTTGGCCATTCAGGCGGGCAAGGCCACCCCCGCTCCCCCCATTGGCCCAGCCTTGGGTCAACACGGGGTCAACATCATGGCCTTTTGTAAGGAGTACAACGCCAAGACGGCGGATCAGGCCGGGATGGTGGTGCCTGTTGAAATCTCCATCTTCGAGGATCGCAGCTTTACCTTCGTCCTCAAGACGCCGCCAGCTTCGGTGTTGATCAAGAAGGCTCTGGGCATTGAGTCTGGCTCCAGCGAGCCCCACAAAACCAAGGTGGGATCCCTGACCCGAGCTCAACTGCGCCAGATCGCCGAGCAGAAGCTGCCGGATTTGAATGCCCACGATGTGGAGGCGGCCATGAAAATTATTGCCGGAACTGCTCGCAGCATGGGGGTGACGGTGGTGGATTGATGGAGGGATCCCTTGCCCGGTCTGAGGTGTTCACGGTCTTGAAAAAGTTGTTCTAGCAAACCACTGTGGGGGAGAGAAGTTCTCGTCAGTACCCCGAGGAGAAACGATGGCTCGAAAGCTTTCCAAACGTATGCAGGCTTTGCGGGAGAAGGTGAAGCCCATTGCCTATGCTCCCGAAGCCGCTTTGGCCCTGATGAAAGAGACGGCCACCGCCAAATTTGAAGAGGCGGCAGAGGTTCACATCCGCCTGGGGATCGATCCCAAGTACGCCGACCAACAACTGCGCACCACCGTGGTCTTGCCCAGGGGCACCGGCCAAGAGATCCGGGTGGCGGTGATTGCCCGCGGCGAGAAAGTGGTGGAGGCCCAAAATGCAGGGGCGGATCGGGTTGGATATGAAGACCTGATCGAGGAAATCAGCAAGGGCATGATGGATTTTGACCTTCTGATCGCCACCCCCGATGTGATGCCCCAAGTGGCCAAGCTGGGGCGGCTGTTGGGGCCGCGCGGCCTCATGCCCTCTCCCAAGGGGGGAACGGTGACCATGGATCTGGCCCAGGCGATCAAAGAGTTTAAAGCCGGCAAGCTGGAGTACCGGGCGGATCGCACCGGCATTGTGCATTTGATCTTCGGCAAGTGTAAGTTCCCCGTCGAAGCTCTGCTGGAGAACCTAAAGGCAGTGCAGGAGTCCATCGATCGCAACCGTCCTTCTGGAGCCAAGGGCAAGTATTGGCGAACCCTACACGTTTCTGCTACAATGGGGCCCTCGATTGAGGTTGATATCAATGCCCTGCGGGAGCTGAAGTTGGCAACTTAAGCCTTGCTTCGGCGCTGCGATGGGTTGAAAAGGGTTTGAGTGAGTGTAATTTGGAGGAGGATCCCGGCAGAACATCTTTCCCCAGTCGAATAGCAAGCCGAAGACAGCAGGTGCCCGCGGGCTTAATGTCCTGCCGAGGTTTGAGCGAAGTTCAAAGGGATCCCTTCTTGGATCGCTTTTGATGGTGCGCTTATCTCCATGCGTCTCGGCCACGGCTGGGACGCATTCTGTTTGGCAGAACCCAGATTCACCACCCGTTAACCCTGGGTGACCATTGACAACAAAGGAGGTGAGCGCATGGGCAAGCAACCTGTAGCCAAGAAAGCGGAGATCGTCGATAAAGTCCGATCCCTGCTACAAGCCAGCCAAATGGTGCTGGTGATCGACTACAAGGGGCTGACCGTTTCGGAGATGGATCAACTGCGGGCAGAGCTGCGCAAATCGGATTCGGTTTGCATGGTTGTTAAGAATACCCTGATGCGGCGGGCCATCGCCGACCAAAAAGCTTGGGCAGGGATCATTCCCTTTTTGGCGGGGCCGACGGCCTTTATCTTGATTCGGGGCGATATTTCAGCCGCCCTGAAGGCGTATCAAGATTTTGCCAAGCAAACCAAGAAAACCGAGTTCCGCGGTGCTGGCATTGAAGGGCTATCCCTGACCTTGGAGCAGGCCAAGGCCATCGCCGAGCTACCGCCCAAGGAAGTGCTCATGGCCCAAGTGGCGGGCAGCCTCAAGTCGGTGGCCACCGGCCTGGCGGTCGGGCTCAATGCTGTGCCCACGCAAGTGGCGCGCGGTATCCACGAGATCCCAGCCTCTCTGGGGCGGGCCATCCGGGCCATTGCCGACAAGGAGGCCGCATAAAGGGCTTCAGTTCATCAGCCCAAACCTGTGTATCGATTCTGTTACCCCCAAGGAGAAACCATCATGTCTTCAGAGCGCGTTGCAAAGATTTTGGAAGAGTTGAAAGCCTTGAGCTTGCTGGAAGCTTCCGAGCTGGTGAAAGCCATCGAGGAAACCTTTGGCGTCAGTGCAGCAGCCCCAGCCGGCGGCATGGTCATGGCAGCTCCTGTGGCAGCGGCGGCGGCAGCTCCGGCGGCAGCCCCTGAGCCGGTGGAAGAGCAAACTGCCTTTGATGTCATCCTCGAGGCTGTGCCAGCCGACAAGAAGATCGCCATCCTCAAGGTGGTGCGCGAGTTGACCGGCTTGGGTCTGAAGGATGCCAAAGATCTGGTCGAGGCGGCTCCCAAACCCGTCAAAGAAGGGGTTGCCAAAGAGGAAGCCAACGACATCAAGAAGAAGCTGGAAGAAGCCGGCGCTACCGTCAAGATCAAGTAGTTCCAGTTACGAGGAGAGCGCCTCTCCCTGCTCTGACGAGGAATCTAATCAAGACTCTCAAACCCAAGGGGGGCTGCTCCGGCCCCTCTTTTGGGTCTGCCCGACCATTGGCGTGGGTTCGGGATCCCTGCTCCGCCGCGCTTCCACCTCTCCGTGAGCTTTCAAAAGGGCAGCCAGCTTGCGACGCATGACAATGCCGGGTTTATCCGTGAACATGTGCTGCTCCGCCTTGATATCAAGGGGAACATCGTAGTCGGTGCTTTCCAGAACCCATTGATCCTCAAGGGTTACCTGTCGATCGAAGGCGATGATACTCTCAGCTAGAAATCGCAGGAGCCCCGCACTGTACCCGTA
>NZ_JANSIM010000211.1:0-6696 GCF_047502655.1 Synechococcus sp. R5-12
CCCTACGGGTACAGTGCGGGGCTCCTGCGATTTCTAGCTGAAGCACCTTCGCCAGAGGCAGACCTGGCCCAGGATCGCAACTCAGCCGAGAGAGGATGGCAGAACCTAGAGAGGAAAGCCGCTGCCGCCTCTAGTTTGGCATGGACAGGGATCCCCTGCTCAAGGCTTTTCCTCAACAGCCCTGGAAGAGGTTTCCTTGACGAGCAATTGCGTGCGCATGGCCTGAATCGCCTCGTTTAACTCGGCAATCTTGGCCTCTAGAGTGCGGCGGGCTTGAGCAATGCGTTCTGCCTCATTTTCCCACTTCCTCCAGTCGCTGGACATGGCCGACTCACCCGAAGCACTGAGGCGCGGTCGTTCAGGGGCTACCGAGGTGCCGTTGAGACGATCCGGATCCCGGCGTTGGCCTTCGGCGGATCCCTTTCTGAGTCGAGGGGCAAGCACAAACCCAATGACCCCGCCGATGATCCCTCCCAACAGGGCGCCAGTCACTACACCCGCAATGAAGTCACCTTTCTGATCTGCCACGCTTTTGTCCAGCTCAATAACAATAAACTTGAGTCATCTTCTTCCGTTCTACCTTTCCTGTCCCACTCCTGCCAGCAAATCCGACCAAGGTTGAGGTAGCCGCCAGCGGCTGAGATGTTCCAGATGGGCTTGCACCTGATCCCTGAACTCGGCAAGCGTGTGTTGCAGATCGCCGGTCGAGGGTAGGGATCTCAGCGTTGCCTGCCAGAGGTAAGCTGGGGAAAGTTCAGGGCTGAGCAACTGCCACAAACGCTGCAGCTCCTCAAAGTGAAGGCGATCATCTTCTGTGAGGGAAAGCACCAACTGGCGACGCAGATCGCGGGCCTCTTCCGACATCAGGTAGCGCAAACCCGTTTGGGCGGTGGGTAACCAATCCAGTTCCCCATCGCTGCGGGCAATTTGAATCAGGTTCTCCAGGCGGTTCCAGCGGAACTTGCCGTCTTTGATCAACACTTGCAGCAGCCGTTGGCGAATACGTGGCGATTCATCCGTCAGCAGGCGCTTGGCCACATAGGGATAGGCCACACCGACGATGCGGAACTGGGGATAGAGGCTGAGGGCTACTCCCTCTTGGGTCACCAAAGAGCGGATCACCAGAGCAAAGTGGGAGGGCACCTGAAAGGGGTAGCGGTACATCAAGTCGGAGAACTGATCTGTGGCCGTTTTGAAGTTAAAGTTGACCACCTCTTGGGTCAGCACGTCTGCCAGCACCTTTTCCAAGGCGGGGATCAGCTCTTGGCGGCCGACATCCGACTGCAAAAAGCCCAGATGAATAAAGTCATCGATCAGGGCGTTGTAGTCGCGATCCACCAGGTGAACCAGAGCATCCACCAAGTACTCCTTCATTTCCTCGGTAAGCTGATCCATCATGCCGAAATCGATGTAAGCCAAGCGACCATCGGCCAGGGCGAACAGGTTGCCCGGATGGGGATCCGCGTGGAAAAAGCCGTATTCCAGCAATTGCTTGAGGGCAGCAACCACCCCGATACGCACCAATTGTTTCACCTCCAGGTTGGCTGCTCGAATGCGCTCCACATCCGTCAGCTTGATGCCGTCGATCCACTCCAGGGTCAGAACCCGGCGGCTGCTGTAGGCCCAGAAGATGCGCGGCACGTACACATCCGGATCGTCGCGGAAGTATTCGGCGAAGCGCTCGCAGTTTCGCCCTTCGTGCAGGTAGTCGATCTCTTCAAAAAGCTTGCGGCCAAACTCATCCACCACCGCCGTCAAAGTACTGCCCAGGTTTAAGGGCAGCCAGGGGCCCAGCCATGTCGAGGCCCAGCGAATCAGGTACAGATCCAGGCTCAACTGCTCTCGCAGATGGGGTCGCTGCACCTTCACCGCCACCCATTCGCCGCTGTGCAACTGCGCTTTGTAAACCTGGCCCAAACTGGCAGCAGCCACCGGCTCTGGAGAGATCTGGGCAAAGATCTCGGCAATCGGACGGCCCAACTCGGATTCGATGCGGGCAAATGCTTGCTCGGAAGGAAATGGCGGCAGTTGATCTTGCAGTTGGGTGAGTTCTTCTAGGTAGTCTTTGCGCACCAGATCGGGGCGGGTGGAGAGGGCCTGCCCCACCTTGATGAACGTTGGCCCCAGGTCGGTGAGCAGCTTTCGCAACTGCACCGAGCGCCGTCCCACATTGCGATCAGTGTGGCCCCACAGTTGATCCCAGCGCAAACAGAGGACAAACCACAAGAAAGGCCAGAGAATGGCCAGCGCCCGACCGATCACTTGGGGCAGGCGCCAGCGGTAATAGCGGCAGATAAATTGCGGATCGTAAACTTCCAAAGTGGCAATGGGCGAAGTTCTACTAAACACACTCCAGCGATCTCACAGTCTTTTGTTTTGAAGCTCTTGGTATCCATCTTAACAGAAAAAGCCTCGCCGTTTCTGCGCAAGGGCCTGTCAGCCCCATCCTGCCCCCTTCTCGGCCAGGGCCGGCCTGTTTCCCCCTCAAATGATGGTGTTGTCCGGGATCACCGAGTCTTTGATGATGGTGACGATGCCGTTGCTGATCCAGATCCCTTCCTCTTCCCGCTGCGCTTCGGTGACGTGATCCTTGTTGAGGATGCGGACATTGCGCCCAATGCGGGCATTCTTATCCACGATGGCGTTGACAATGTGGGAGTTGGCCCCGATGCCCACCGGTGGGATCCCTTCCTCCAGCCTGGCCTGCCGCTCTTCTGCCGACTCGTAGTAATCGGCTCCCATCACCAGGGTGTTTTCGATGATGGTGTTGGCCTCCAAGCGGCTGCGAATGCCGATGATGGAGTTGCGAATTTGGGCGTTTTTGATGATGCAGCCATCGGCGATCATGGAGTTGACAATCTGGGAGTCGAGGATTTTGTTGGGGGGCAAAAAGCGCGGGCGGGTGTAGATGGGCATTTCGCTGTCGAAGAAGCTGAAGGGCGGGTTGGGCTGCTGCACCAGTGCCAGGTTGGCCCGGTAAAAAGCCTCGATGGTGCCGATGTCTTCCCAGTAACCCTGGAAGAGGTAGGCTTGCAGATGGTACTTGCCGATGGCTGCCGGCAGCACCTCTTTGCCAAAGTCGGTGTGCTCCTTGACTTTGAGCATCTCGATCAGAGCTTCTCGCTTGAATACATAGATGCCCATGGAGGCGATGTAGGGCTTGGCTTTGGCTTCTTCCGGGCTGAGGCCGAGGGCTTGGGTGTCCACCTGACAGGCTTTCAGCAGATCTCCTGTTGGCTTTTCCTTGAAATCGACGATGCAACCGTTCTCGCCAAGCTTGAGCAAGCCAAAACCCGAGGCCACTTTTTCTTCACAGGGGAGCACCGCCAGCGTCACATCGGCTCCCACCTGCCGGTGATGCTGGATGAAGGGGCGGTAGTCCATGCGGTAGAGGTGATCCCCAGACAGGATGAGGAAGTCCCGCGGCTTCCAAGAGTCCATCAGCCAGAGGTATTGGCGGACAGCATCGGCGGTGCCTTGGAACCAATCGGGATTGTCAGGGGTTTGTTGGGCCGCCAAAACGTCCACAAAGCCGCCTGTGAAGGGGGACAAGCGGTAGGTGTTGACGATGTGGCGGTTCAGAGAGGCAGAGTTGAACTGGGTGAGGACGTAGATTTTTTCGATGTCGGAGTTGATGCAGTTGCTGACCGGGATGTCGATGAGGCGGTATTTGCCGGCCAGGGGCACAGCGGGTTTGGCGCGGCGCTTGGTCAGGGGATAAAGTCGTGTGCCACGCCCACCTCCCAAGATGATCGCCAGTACATCGCGCATGGTTGTCCTCCACCAGGCTACACCCAATAGCATAGACTGCTGCGGGGCCACCTCAACGGCTGTCCTGTCGGATCTGGCCGGGCTGCTCGGAAAGGGGAACAAGTTGGCAAAACGGGGGGAGCTGATGGCGCGCATCCTGGCCTTTACCAACAACAAAGGGGGCACTGGCAAGTCCACCCTCTGCGTCCACGCGGCTCAGTTGACGGCCCAACGGGGATACCGAGTTCTGCTCATCGATCTCACGTCCCAGGCCACCGCCAGCAACCTTTACCTGGAAGGGGCCGGATCCCTGGCGGCACTGGAAACGGCTTGGGCCAGCTTACACCCGCAGCACCAACGTCCTCTGGAAGAGGTGATCTACTGCACGGACAAGGGAGTGGATGTGGCGCCCTCCCACAGCACCATGGCGGAAGTGGCGGCCCAACTGGCTGCTGCCGGAGAGACGGGTCAGGATCTGTTGCAGCGCCAACTGGATCCCTTGCTGCAGGACTACGACTTCATCTTTCTCGATACGCCGGGAGAACTGAATGCCCTCACCGCCAATGCCCTGCGGGTGGCCCAGCGGGTGTTGATCCCGACACGGCTCAACCGCGCCGATTTCTCCTGCACGGAAGTGACCTTGCGCTACATTGAGGCCCTGAAAGGCCAGCTAAGCCAAGCCCGCGCCATTTTGACAATGCTGGATGACCGCTATCTGCCGGGGGGCATTTGGTCGGGATCCCATACCGGGCAATTGTATGTGCAAGCGCAACAGATTTTTGCGGATGTGCTTTCACCCGTTACTATTCCAGATAGCAGCGATTTGCGCATCGCCTTTGACTACGGCTTGACGGTGATGGACTATCGGCCTGGATCGGCGGTGTGTCAGCGGCTGCTGCAGTTTGTTGAACGCGAGGTGCTCTTGTGACCGGATCTGACCGTAGCCTCTTTCCTTCGTCGGGGGAAATTTCCCGCCGCTCCGGCGGAATTCGGCGCAAGGCCAGTGCTAAAACCAGTTCAGAGCCCACCTCCGCAGAGTCTACTCCCACAGGCGAGGAGCCGACAACGATGTCTTCTCAGTCTCCCCCAGAACCAACCCCAGAATTGCCGGAAATTGCAGCCCTCAAAAGCCAACTGGCCGAAGCTCAACAACTCTTGCAAGACTACCAAAACAAAGTCTCTACCCTGCAAGCTCAATTGCAGCAGGTTACTGCCCATCGGGACGAATTGCAAAAGGCGCTGGCGCAGTTGCAAGCGGTTGCGGACGAGCGGGCCAAAACCATCCAGGAGTTACGGAAACCCAAAGAGCAAGCCCCCATCATTCAGCCCAAACCCCAATCCTCGCCTCTGCACGCGCAGAAGAAGATCATGAATCGGCCCATCTTCGACAATGTATCAGCCACCGATGAAAGCATGCCTCCCTATCTGCTGGATTGACTGGGATGGAAGGGATCCCTAAGGGCGTGATTTGGATGGGGTCTCCACCTGTTCTGCTCCCTCCTGTTTTCAGCCCGACCTGTGCTTTTTTCCCTGCTTCCTGGAGATCCGGGATCCGATAGTTGGATATTGGATTGGATAACCTTTGTTCTCAGTGCCCTTCTCATGAGCCAATCTCCATCGACTCTCCCTGCTGGTGATGCCATTCCGCCCCACGGGGGCACCCTGATCAACCGCATTGCCCCGCCTGAGCAGGCGCAGGAGCTGCGTTCCAAAGCCGAACATTGCCCCATCCTCTATCTCGACGAGCGGGCCCAATCGGATCTGGAGATGATCGCCATTGGGGGCTTCAGCCCGCTAACGGGGTTTATGGGGCGGGAAGATTACCAGGCCGTTCTGGAAACGATGCACCTGGCCAATGGCTTGGCTTGGTCGCTGCCGGTCACCCTGCCGGTCTCCTCGGAAGTGGCAGCGGGTCTGAAAGAGGGGCAAATGATTGCCTTGGCCAGCTCCGCGGGCAAGATCCTGGGCTTACTGGAGCTGACCGAGAAATTTACCTACGACAAAACCCGCGAAGCCCGGCAAGTTTATCGCACCACCGATGAGCAACATCCAGGGGTAAAGGTGCTCTACGAGCAGGGATCCGTCTATTTGGCCGGCCCCGTCACCCTCCTGCAGCGGGATCCCCACCCTCTTTTTCCGGCCTACCAGATTGACCCGGCCCAATCGCGGCACCTGTTTCGGGAAAGAGGCTGGAAAACCATTGTAGGCTTCCAAACCCGCAACCCCATCCACCGCGCCCACGAGTACATCCAAAAATGTGCCCTGGAAATTGTGGACGGGCTATTTTTGCACCCGCTGGTGGGGGCTACCAAAAGCGACGACATTCCCGCCGATGTGCGTATGCGCTGCTACGAGGTGTTGATCGAAAAGTACTACCCCAAGGAGCGGGTGATCTTGGCCATCAATCCTGCGTCGATGCGCTACGCCGGCCCCCGCGAGGCTATTTTCCATGCTCTCATTCGCAAAAACTATGGCTGTACCCATTTCATTGTGGGGCGGGATCACGCCGGGGTGGGGAACTACTACGGTACCTACGATGCCCAACACATTTTTGATGAGTTCCAGCCGGGGGAGCTGGGCATCATTCCCTTGAAGTTTGAACATGCTTTCTATTGCACCGTCACCGGCACCATGGCCACGGCCAAGACCAGCCCCAGCCAGCCCCACCAGCGCATTCACCTCTCAGGTACCAAGGTGCGGGAAATGCTGCGCCGCGGTGAAGTGCCCCCGCCGGAGTTCTCTCGACCGGAAGTGGCCCGCCTGCTGGCCGAAGCCATGCGAGAACAGGGATCCCCCTGAGTGGCAATCAAAAAGGGCCTGGGACAGACCAGACCCTCTGTATTGAAAGTTGTATTGAAAAAAGTTGTATTGAAAGTTGAACTTGAACCAGATTCCAGTCGAGTATCAGCTAGAAATCGCAGGAGCCCCGCACTGTACCCGTAGGGT
>NZ_JANSIM010000212.1:0-8842 GCF_047502655.1 Synechococcus sp. R5-12
TGAACAGTGATGTTCAGCAGTGTTCAGCGTAAATGTATCAGTATCCCTGTCGTTCGGAAGGCCAGCTGCCTGTCTGAGCGACCAGCGGAGTCTCCTTCAGACCTTGGCCCAACTTAATCTCATTAAGTATTGTTACTTAATCGTGTTATCTTGGGTTAAGGTCAAACCTTGAGAGGCATGACCTCGAAACCATGGCCCGTTCTTCCAGACTCCTCTCTCACAGTTCTACCCGTTGGAAGGCGACCCAGTGGAAGCCCAGACCACTGCCTCCCTTGGAGAATGCACCTCCTTCTCCGAAGCGGGAGGAAGAGACAGGGGATCCAGTTGCGTCAGAGCCACCCCTTGCCCTGGGGAAGCCCGATTTGGCGAGGAAGGTGAAGGGTGGAGCTAGGGGGGCAGCAGTTGCTGGCAGCGGGAGCTATGAAGCGCTGCAGCTGTGGCTGGTGCTGGTTACCTTGGGGGTAAGTCTGGCCATTGCCGTGGGAGTGGCCCTGGTTTACTCTCTGGGGGTAGCTGCCAACTACTTGCTGGGGGCGGTTGTTGGCGTGGTTTATCTGCGCATGCTGGGCCGCGGCGTAGCGGAGCTGGGCAAAAGCCGCAACCGTTTGGGGGTGACGCGTTTGGCTCTGTTTGTCGGGCTGATCGTTTTAGCCACTCAGGTGAAGTCTTTACAGATATTGCCCATTTTCCTGGGGTTCATGACCTACAAGGTCACCCTGCTCATTCATCTTGTCCAGACCTTGACCCGTTCATCTTCTTCTGTGTGATGCCCATGAACCTGTCCTTCTCCTCTCCTCCTCTTTTGGCAGAACTCGAGGTCGGCCATCACCTTTACTGGCACCTGGGCAAATTCACGGTTCACGGGCAGGTTTTGATCGCCAGCTGGATCGCCATTGCCCTGATCTTGACGGTGGTTATCTTGGGCACCCGTCAACTGCAGCGGGAGCCGGCTGGCCTGCAAAACTTTGTCGAGTATGCCCTGGAATTTGTGCAGAGCATTGCCCGAGCCCAGATTGGCGAGAAAAACTTCCGGCCCTGGGTACCCTATGTCGGCACCTTGTTCCTGTTTATCTTTGTCTCCAACTGGATGGGCAACCTCTTCCCGTGGAAGCTGATTCCTCTGCCGGAAGGGGAGTTGGCCTCCCCCACCAACGACATCAACACCACTGCCGGGTTGGCGCTGCTCACCAGCATCATGTATTTCGTGGCCGGCATCAGCAAGCGGGGGCTGTCTTACTTCAAAAAGTACATCGAGCCTACCCCGATTCTGCTGCCCATCAACGTTTTAGAAGATTTCACCAAGCCCCTCTCCCTGAGTTTCCGTCTATTCGGCAACATCCTGGCAGAAGAGCTGGTGATTGCGGTGTTGGTGTTGCTGGTGCCCTTGTTTATCCCCGTGCCGGTGATGGTTCTGTTCCTGTTTACGGGGGCGATTCAGGCTTTGATCTTCTCAACCCTCTCGGCAGCTTACATTGGAGAGGCGCTGGAAGGTCATGGAGGAGGGGATCACCACGATTGATCCCGCTGGTCGGTCGATCCATCTTGAACCTTTTCGGGAGGATCATCTCAAATGGGTCAGCGCAAGGGTCCCTTCTTTTGGTAAGGTTTGTTGGGGCTGACAGGTTGGTTCTGAAAGCCGCCGACAAGGGAGTGATTTGAGGCTGTAGTGTATCAGACCCGATCACCTCTGAAGCTCAAGAGACGTTGTTGTTGTGTCAATCACCAAGGAGCATCTCACTATGGATCCGTTAACCTCTGCTGCTTCTGTTCTGGCTGCTGCTCTGGCCATTGGTCTGGGATCCCTGGGTCCTGGGATCGGACAGGGGAACGCCGCTGCTGCTGCGATGGAAGGGGTGGCCCGCCAACCTGAGGCGGAAGACAAGATCCGCGGCAACCTGCTGGTTAGCCTGGCCTTCATGGAAGCTCTGACCATCTACGGCTTGGTGGTGGCTTTGGTGCTCTTGTTTGCCAACCCCTTCGCCTAGTGTCCTACGGGGGCGGGCCGCAGCGATGGCCGAGGTGAGCCATATCCGCCCCCCAACCCGGCCTGACGGTAGACCTAAGTTTCTGTTGGGGTCATAACACCCATGCTCTTCCAAACTCTATTGGCTGTTGAAGCGGCTGAAAAAGGTGGTCTTTTCGATCTGGATGCCACCCTGCCCCTGATTGCCATTCAGTTTTTGCTGTTGGTGGCAGTGCTCAACTCCCTCTTCTATGAGCCGGTTACGCGGGCTATCGACAGCCGCAGCGACTACATCCGCACCACTCAAGCGGAAGCCCAAGAGCGGTTGGACAAGGCGGTGTCGTTGACCCGACAGTATGAGTCTGAGATCAGCCAGGCCCGCTTGCAAGCCCAGCAGGTGATCGCTGAGGCAGAGGCTGCAGCTGCTCGCATTCGTTCCGAGAAACTGGCTGCTGTGCAGGCAGAGATCCAGCAGAAGCTGGAGGCGGCGCGGCTACAGGTCGAGCAAGAGAAGCAGGCAGCCCTCGAACAGCTGCAGCAGCAGGTGGATGCCATTGCCGCCCAGATTACCCAGAAACTGTTGGGCAGTGCTCGTTAGATCGCTGGTTGGAAGTACTTTTGGAGGAGCTTGCGATGCCTGTGTGGAGTTGGGTGGCCGGTTGGATCTTGGCTGTGGCCGAGACCACGGAGCTACTCCCAGAAGCCAAGGCAGGAGAGGGGGATCTCTTGGCCAAGATTCTCGAGAGCAACCTGATCAACATCGCGATCATTCTCACCTTGCTGTTTATCTTGGGTCGCAAAGTGGTGGGAGAAGCCCTGGCCAAGCGGCGGGAGGGGATCCTAGAAGAACTGCGGCAAGCGGAGCAGCGCAAACAGGAAGCCATCGAGAGGCTGGCGGAGGAGCAGCAAAAGCTGGCCCAGGCTCAGCAGGAGGCTGAACGTATCCGCAAGCAGGCGGAAGCCAACGCCGAAGCCCGTCGGCAAGAGTTGTTGGAGCAGGCGGAGCGGGAAGTGGAGCGGCTGCGGGCCAATGCCGAGAAAGAGTTGTCTAGCGAGCAGGAGCGGATTCTTCAAGAGTTGCGTCGGCAGATCGTTCGCCAAGCCCTGAGCAAGGTGGAGCAGGAGTTGCCGCAGCACCTCAACGAAGAGACCCACCGCAGCCTGATCGAGAAAGGGATCCAAATGATTGCCCGCTAGCTCTCAAGGAGGAGAAAGGTATGATCAGCAGCACAATGGCCGAGAAGGTGGTGGATCCCTATGCCGAGGCTCTCATTGCTCTTGGGTCAGGCCAGGGATTGCTGGACACTTTTGCCGCCGATATGCGCTTTATTGCCGAGGTTTTGCGGGCTACGCCGGAGCTGGGCCAGTTTCTCGCCAACCCGGTGATCAAGGCCGAGGCCAAAAAGAACCTGCTGCAGCAAGTATTTGCCGATCAGATCCACCCTCTGCTGCTGAATGCGCTGAAGTTGTTGACCGACCGCCGCCGTATCATGTTTCTCGGGGCTGTCTGCCGGCGCTTTTTGGATCTGCAACGGAAGCTCCAGAACATCGTCCTGGCCGAGGTGACGACGGCGATACCCTTGACGGAAGCTCAGCAGCAGTCAATTCGCGAGCGGGTGATGGACTTCACCCAGGCCAGCGGTGTGGAGTTGCAAGCCACTCAAGATCCGGAGCTGCTGGGAGGGGTGGTCATCAAGATTGGATCCCAGGTGATCGACCTCAGCTTGCGTGGACAGTTGCGCCGGCTTGCCTTGCAGTTGGCCTAAGTTGGTTTTTGAGGATCCCTTCCCATTACTTGAGAGGACTGCTATGCCTACCATTCGCCCAGACGAGATTAGCACCATCATCAAACAGCAGATTGAGCAGTACAACCAGGAGATGCAGGTCTCCAATGTGGGGACAGTTCTGCAGGTGGGGGATGGCATTGCCCGCATCTACGGTTTGGATAAGGTGATGGCCAGCGAGCTGCTGGAATTTGAGGATGGCACCACCGGTATTGCCCTCAACCTGGAAGAAGACAACATCGGTGCCGTGCTGATCGGCTCCGGGCGAAATATCCAGGAGGGATCCACCGTCAAATCCACGGGCAAGATTGCCAGCATCCCGGTGGGGGAAGCCCTCTTGGGCCGCGTGGTGGATCCCCTGTGCAACCCCCTCGACGGCAAAGGCCCGATCCAGTGTACGGAGTCTCGCCTGATCGAATCTCCGGCACCTGGCATTGTCGATCGCCGCTCTGTGTACGAGCCCCTGCAAACCGGCATTACCGCCATCGATGCCCTGATCCCCATCGGGCGGGGGCAGCGGGAACTGATCATCGGCGACCGCCAAACCGGCAAGACCACCGTTGCTGTGGACACAATCCTGAACCAAAAAGGGCAGGATGTGATCTGCATTTACGTAGCCATTGGCCAGAAGCAGAGCACCATCGCCCAGGTGGTGGGCATCCTGACCGAGCGAGGGGCCATGGACTACAGCATTGTGGTGGCTGCCGGCGCCGATAGCCCGGCTCCGTTGCAGTGGCTGGCCCCCTATTGTGGTGCCACCATTGCCGAATACTTCATGTACCAGGGCAAACACACCCTGGTGGTCTATGACGATCTCTCCAAGCAGGCGGTGGCCTATCGGCAAATGTCACTGCTGCTGCGCCGTCCACCCGGTCGAGAAGCCTATCCTGGGGATGTGTTCTACCTGCACTCGCGGCTATTGGAGCGAGCCGCCAAGCTGAGCAGCCAACTGGGAGAGGGATCCATGACGGCACTGCCGATCGTGGAAACCCAGGCCAATGACGTGTCGGCCTACATTCCCACCAATGTTATCTCCATCACCGATGGGCAGATCTTCTTGGAATCGGATCTGTTCAACGCTGGCATCCGCCCGGCCATCAACGTCGGGATTTCCGTCAGCCGCGTCGGCTCGGCAGCTCAGACCAAGGCGATGAAAAAGGTGGCTGGCTCCATCAAGGTGGAACTGGCGCAATACCGCGATCTGGAGGCCTTTGCCCAATTTGCCTCTGACCTGGATGAGGCTACCCAAAAGCAACTGGCCCGCGGCCAACGGCTGCAGGAGTTGCTGAAGCAGCCACAGTACTCTCCCCTGTCTCTGGATCAGCAGGTGGCCATTATCTATGCGGGGACGCGAGGCTATTTGGATGACATTCCGGTGGAGAAGGTCTCCAGCTTCAAACAGGGCCTTTTGGCTTACCTGGGCACCACCCATCCCAAGTATGGCGAGATCGTCCTCTCCACCAAGCAACTCACCGACGAGGCAGAAGAAATCTTGAAAACGGCCATCACAGAGTTCAAGCAGAGCTTCGTGGCCAAGGCGGCCTAGGGTGACGCGGATCTCTCCTGGCCCGGATCCCTGTCGACCACCAAAATAGAGGGAGTAGGTTATGGCAAACCTCAAGCGCATCCGCGATCGCATCAAGGCGGTGAAAAACACCCGCAAAATTACCGAGGCCATGCGGCTGGTGGCAGCAGCTCGGGTGCGGCGCGCCCAAGAGCAAGTGATGGCCACCCGTCCCTTTGCCGACCGACTGGCCCAGGTTTTCTATCGGCTGCAAACTCGGCTGCGGCTGGAAGATGTCAACTTGCCTCTGCTGAAGCAGCGCCCCATCCAGACGGTGGGGCTGTTGGTGGTGGCCGGGGATCGGGGCTTGTGCGGAGCCTACAACGCCAACGTGATTAAGCGCACCGAGGAGCGGGTTCGCGAGCTGCAGGAGACAGGGCAGCAGGTGCAGCTTTACCTGGTGGGCCGCAAGGCGGTGCAGTATTTCCAGCGGCGCTCCGCTCCCATCGCCAAGACCTACGTGAATTTGTCGCAGATCCCCACGGCGGCTGAGGCTGCCCAGATTGGGGATCAGCTCCTCTCGGCCTTCTTGTCGGAGAAGGTGGACAAGGTAGAGCTGCTCTATACCCGCTTTGTCTCTTTGATCAGCTCCCGTCCGGTGGTGCAATCCCTGTTGCCCCTCGATCCGTCGCGGTTGGCCACTCAAGACGATGAAATTTTTCGTCTTTTGGTGCGGGGCGGAGAGTTTACTGTCGAGCGCAGCAAAGTCATCGCAGCGGTCTCGGCCCCACCTCAGGACATGATCTTTGAGCAGGATCCCGTGCAGATTTTGGATGCACTGCTGCCGCTGTACCTGAACAACCAGTTGCTACGGGCCTTGCAGGAGGCGGCGGCCAGCGAATTGGCAGCTCGCATGACGGCCATGAACAACGCCAGCGACAATGCCAGCGAGCTCATTCGCACGCTGGGTCTTGCCTACAACAAAGCTCGCCAGGCGGCTATTACCCAGGAGATCCTGGAGGTGGTGGCCGGAGCAGAAGCCCTGTAGACTTCTCAGAGGGGATCCCCTGAGGAGCCGAGGTTGCGTTGCCGCGCCATCTGGGAGTTGAGCAGAACCACCGGCAAAATCCCCACTAAGACAATGGCCAAAGCCGGTGCCCCTGCCTCCGCGAGACGCTCATCGGCTGCCAAACGGTAGGTTTGCACCGCCAAGGTGTCGAAGTTGAAAGGCCGCAGCACCATCGTGGCCGGCAGCTCCTTCATCACATCCACAAATACCAGCAGCATAGCCCCCAAGAGGCCACCCCTCATCAAGGGCAAATGCACCTGCCACAGGGTGCCCAGGGATCCCTGTCCCAGGCTGCGGGCCGCTTCATCCAAACTGGGGGGAATGCGCAGCAGCGTGGCCTCGACGGTGGCCAAAGCCACGGCCAAAAACCGCACCAGGTAGCCGAACACCAAAGCCGTGAGGGTGCCACTGATCACCAGGCCGGGTGGCTGTTGCAGCACCACCTGCCGCAGGTAGCTCAGCAGTTGATCCAACCACCCTAGGGGAATCAGAACCCCCACTGCAATCACCACTCCCGGCAGCGCGTAGCCCAGAGAAGACAACTGCACCGCCAGCCGCAGGCCCCACGGGGATCCCGCCCGTCCTAGCCCCTGCATGCGCAGCCCGTACAGCACCACCACCGACACGGAAACAGCAATGATAGCCGTGATGGTCGATAGCCAAAAGCTGTTCTGGGCGTAGCTCCAAAAGCGGCGACCCAACTCCCCCTGCCGCAGGGTCATGTAGAGCAGGATCAAGGCCGGCACGACGAAGCCCAGCCCAATCGGGATCCCACAGGCTAGCCAAGCCCCCACCGCCCGGATCCCTTGTAGGCGGTAACGGGTTGAGGTGGGTTTGAACCCTTGGCGATAGTAGCGCGCCCGCCGGCGGGAGACCTGCTCCACCGCCATCAGCAGCAGCACCAGCAGCAACAGCAGCGCCGAAAGCTGAGCCGCCGCCACC
Organism: Synechococcus sp. R5-12; assembly: GCF_047502655.1. Classification (NCBI taxonomy): domain Bacteria; kingdom Bacillati; phylum Cyanobacteriota; class Cyanophyceae; order Synechococcales; family Synechococcaceae; genus Synechococcus; species Synechococcus sp. R5-12. Next base: position 7,263 of record NZ_JANSIM010000212.1, read on the forward strand.
GGATTGCCCAGGGCCGTCCAGGTGCGGTAGATGCCGGTTGTAAAGGTATCTACCCCGAAATAGCTGACGGTGCCGAAATCGTTGAGGGTTTCCATCAAGGCCAGCAGACAGCCGGCCACGATCCCCGGTCGGGCCAGCGGCAAAGCCACCTTGAAAAAGCTGGCCCAAGGCCCGTAGCCCAAGGAGCGGCTTACCTCTAAGCAGGCCACCGATTGCTCCTGAAAGGCCAGCCGGGCCGAGAGGTAAACATAGGGATAGAGGGTGAGGATCAGCAGCAGGATCGCCCCCCACAACGAGCGAATGTTAGGGAACCAGTAGTCGCCGATCCCCCAACCTGTTACCCGCCGCAGCCAGATCTGGAAACCGCCGGTTACCTGCAAAAAATCGGTGTAGGCGTAGGCCAACACATAGGTGGGGGCCGCCAGGGGCAGCACCAACATCCACTCCAGCCAGGCCCGCCCCCAAAACTGACACATGGTCACCAGCCAGGCAGTGCCACTGCCCACCAGGATGACCCCCGCCGCCACCCCTGCCATCATCACCAGGCTATTGCGCACATAAAGCCCCAAGACCGTATCGGCCAGGTGCTCCCAAACCTGCCGCTCGTCCGCAAAAAGGCTGAGCAACACCGTAAGGACAGGAACGAGAATGAGACCGCTGAGGGTCAGAGTCAGAAGCGCCCAGCCGTTCAAAGGAAAGAAGCCACTTCCCGGCAGAGATTTGCTCAACAACTTCAACCTCATCTCTTTGTCCATCTCAACAGGCGGGAGCTACCTCTTGAGCAACTCCTGGGGAAGAAAAGGGGATCCTCCAGGGATCCCCAACCAAGTTTTCTCTCAAAACAAGCTCTTGGGCAGCTTAACGAAATAAACGATGTTCTCGTCTTGCTTGTTACCAAGGTAAGGCATAGTTTTTTCTTGAACCGCGCCCTTTTCCGAGACGATGCCAAAGTCGTCGTCGTTAACTATCGCTAGGGTAGTTGAGTTGAGAATGGCCAACCCCTCGGGCTTGTAGTGGGGATAATTGGGGATCGACATAATGTCAAATACTTCTTCTTTGGAAACGGGCTTGATCCCCGCTGCAATGATTTCCTCTTGGGTTAACTGCTCCAGAGTCTTGCCGTTAACCAGCAGGCCATTTGGACCAGGATCAAAGACATCCGTGGCAGCGGAAGTATCGATTTTGTAGATCTTCTTCGTAACCTCTTTGTCCTCTCCCGGCGTTTTGCCATCCCGTTCGAGAACCAGGAAGGTTGTGTCGGTAATGGCGACAATTTCGCTAACAGCGGTGCCAGTTCCCTCTAAAGGATAGAGGTATTCTTTGAACTTGCCCGTGGCCAGTTCATAGAAGAGTATCCTGCAAACAGTTGCGGTCTTTTGAACATCTTTGTTGGGGTTCAAAAGCGGAGACTGCATGATGCCGACCAAGTATTTCTGATCGGGCGTCAGAGTTAGCCCCTCCATGCCGCGATTGGGGCGCCGATTTTTGTAAACTTCTGGAAGCTTTTTGCCGCCAACTCCACTTCCAAAAGGATTTAGCCACTCGATGGCCTTGCCATTGGAATCAAAATGGATCAAGTG
>NZ_JANSIM010000026.1:0-10114 GCF_047502655.1 Synechococcus sp. R5-12
TTTGTTCTCTGGTAGAGCAGAACAGGCTCAGGGCTACTGAAAGCTCGCTCCGTACCGCTTAGCGGTCGGAGCCGGGTAGTTTACGGCTTCGTCGTCCATCCAGGAAGGGGGTACAGGTCGGCATCCATAGCTGGAATCCGAGCCATCGTAGCTGCGGGGATCCCGCTGGTACTCCATCAAGGCTTGAAGGGTATCTCGGGGTGGAGTGGCACCGCGCAAGTCCTTCAAAGAGAGGGAAATGTTGGGAGCCGGCAAAGTGGCACCGCCCACATGACAATTCAAACAGGCGGACTGAAAACGATTTTTGCCGTCCGTGAGCTGCTCTGGGGTAAAGGTGAGGGTATGCCCTGCGGCATCTAGAGGCAATTCCACAGGGCCACTCACCCGCAAATACTGGTTCACGTAAGGATCAATGCGGGCAGCCACCGGACTGGCCAGCCCCAGCCACAACAAAGCTAGGATCCCGACCCAGGCCCAGAGGCGAGACGGGATCCGCCATCTCATAGGCAACTTCTGATCCAGATGCGGCATTAGAGATAGGCTGATAGGTCGCTGTGGCTTTCGTTCTTGGTACCACCCCAGCCGGGAACGGTCTTGGCCTGCACCAGAATGTAGCCCGCAATCAGCTTCAGATCCTCGTCGGTGAGGTTGCGCAGACGTGGATACTCACTGGTGAGCTGGGTGTTGGGGTGATACTCCAACAGAGACTCCACCCCGTCATAGGTGACTGGATTCTTGATGTAATCCACAATCGCCAGCACATTATCCCGTGGGGGAGTTGCCCCCTCCAGATCCGAAAGCTTCAAGCTCACATCCGGGTTGGGATAGGTCTGGCCGCCCACATGGCACTGGGCGCATGCGGTGTTGAATAGCTTCTTCCCTTTGGCCAACTGGGCTTCGGTAAAGGTAATAGACTCAGTTGGCGACAGAGCCACTGCAGGAATATCCCTAGCTGCAAACACTGGAGCCAGACCCCAGCCAAACCCAGCCATCAACGCAGCCAACAGCAGGACAAGCAACCGACGACGCGCTGGCGCAAACACCTTCTGAAAAGAAAAAGCTTTGCTAAACATGGTTCTCCGTAGATCAGCCTAGAAAGAGGAGAGGTGGGCTCCACTCCAGCCACAAACCCGACAACAGGATCAAGAATAGACCATTAAGAGATCATTTGCAGATGGGATCCGGGATAGTTTCCCAATGGTTCCATTTGCCTTTGGTGTTAAGTTTGATTACGGAGCTATGGCCTGTTGGGAGTCTGTTGGCCGAGAGCTGACTTGGCCACAGCCCAGTCGAGACAACTGAGCAGGTAATGAGCAGGTAATATAGAGCTTGGCTTGCTTGCCTGGCAACCTCAGAGCAGGAGAATACGGCAGACTCCGTTCCAGGTTTTCCCCATGTCCTCTATCCGATTCCAGCCGTTGCGGGTGGCTTTCACCTGTGCGGATCCCAGTCAAGTGCAAATGCCCGTTGCCGATTTGCTGGCGGCCTTGCCGGCCTCACCGCTTCTGACCTACACAGACCCGGAAGCAGCGGACTTGCGGGTAGAGCTGTTGCCCGATGCCACTTATCACTTTTACCGGCGGGGGGAAGAGGTGGCTCTGGCGGCCTTCCGGATCCCAGTGAAGAAGCTACTGGCCCTGCCTCGCAAGCTGGTGCGGCTGTTGGAGCACGTGGCTGCTTTTGGTAATCTTTTGAACCTGCAACCTGCCAGCGATGCGCTGAGCAGCATCTTGGAAGTGGAATTTCTCCAACTGGAAACCCCGGCCAGCAGCTCTGCCCCTGCCGAAGTGAGCCCCCTGCCGCGGGATCCCCAAGGGAAAGTGCAAATCCAAGCAGGCCGCAACCTGGCCATTGCCTTGAGAAACAGAGCCCCCACTCCAGTGCATGTTTATGTCACCGTCTTTGACGAGCGGCGGTACAGCGTGGATTTGGTTTACCCCTATCAACCAGATCTGCCTGCCCGTTTACGCCCCAACGAGAGCCTGCTGATTGGCTCTGGCCCCCGCTACCTGCTGCAGATGCAGCTGCCAGAAGGAACAGACGTAGCGGTGGATCGCTTCAAAATCTGGGTCAGCAGCACCAGCATGCAGCCAGGCATTATGGTGATGCCCCCTCTGGGGCAACGGCTGGAACCTCCCTCAGAAGATCCCTACGGGGCCGGATCCCGCCTGGATCGGGAAGTCCGGCTGGCCATTCTGGGCAAAGCAGGCAGCACTCCCATGCCAGCTTTTGCGGAGGATCCCTGGTGGTGTATGGAGCAAGCCGTCAAGATTGTGGCCTAGCTAGCTTTTGTCAGGTGCTCTTTCGGACATGACTTTTCAGAATTTTGATAAAGGTCGGCTCAACATCGTCAACGCCGATTACTGACAGCTTATAACTGGAAGACAGGCTAATTTTCTTATCCTGATCAACATCAGTCAAGACTACAAAAGCCTGATTCTGCTGAAGACCAAGACTGGAAGCCAACCTAGAGTACTTGTCTATACTTTCATGATAATCACCCGTTTTGGATTCTACCCAGTAAAACTTATCATTGACATAAAAGAATAAATCTATTTCAAAATCATTTCCATCCGGCAAAGTAACTTGAGTATTCATGATGTAAGAAAAACTGATCTTTTTGCCTTGCTGACTGGCAATCTTTACTAGCTTTTCTTTGACATATCGCTCCAGCCATCCTCCTGATAGAAAGTTCAATGCATTTGGGTCTCTGCTCGGCTTTGCTTCTATAGATCTAGGAGACTTCAAATAATGGTACTCCTCCAAGAAGGCGATACTATAGAGCATATTCGCAAGTTGGCAACTATCTGATACTACCTGGTTTGGCTCGTCTTTCAGAATCAGGGAGAAAGCCTCTCCTTCGTTCATGTTTGACTTTATCGACTTGTAGAGTTTTCTAATTGAATAATATCTATCTCCCATAAAGTTGGATATCTGATTTAGCTTGCTGTTCAGTTTGCTACCAACCCTACTTGCTTCCTTGGTTTCCAAGCTTTTAATTCTTATTCCTTTAGACCACAGAAACAGAAATAAAGCTAACCTCAACTTATCACGGCTGATATGATCAATGACTTCCTGGAAACTTTCCTCAAGCGCTTTGACAACAGCAACTTCTTGTGAGTCCCAACTTACTGCTTGATTTGTCGCTCGATTTTCCAGAATGGCTAGCTGATTGTTCAGTTGCTGGCCATGTTCGGCCAACTTTACAGATATAGCTTGTAGAAGGTCTCTGCCCCAGTCCTGTAGCAAGCTTTGCTGGCTGTCAGCAAGGCGAAATTTAAACTCTTCAAGGGTAGCTTGGACGGCCTGTAACTTTTCCTGTAACTTTTGAGAAATCTTGTCTACCAATCCTTCGCTCAACTTGATGAGTGCTTTGTCCGGGTTGTTGAGTTCTTGGCTGCGTTGGCTTAGCTGCGAAGATATATCTCTGATAATCTCTCGTTTCCAGATTTCCAGTTTAGGACTGGCCCCATACTGGCGAGCAACGTAAATGCCTACCGAGAAACCAACAGCTGCCCCAATCAATAAAACCAAAACTAAGTCCATCAGATACTCCTGTCCTCTGCTGCTGTTACTTTTCTTTCCAGTTAACTGGATTACCTGCTTGCCTCAACATGCTAGGAGGAGATAGGTGAATTTTCAAGCAGATGGGGACCTGCCTCTGACCGAAGCTGGGCGCCGACAAGGGATCCCAGCCAGCCTTGCTGAAGAGCTTCTTGAGCAGGAGTCAGTTCAGGCAACACCTCCAACGTGTAGACATCGGGCCGAGGGGGATCCAACGGGATCCAGAAATGTTTCAACTGATCGGCTTGAAAAACGCTCAAACAAATGATCTGGTGGGGCTGATAGGCCGTCAAGCGTTCCGCCAAGTTGGCAGCGCTCACCCTGAACCCATCCAGGGCCACCAGCTCATCGCCGGCCCAGATGCCCGCTTTTTGCGCCGGGGATCCCATCTCCACTGTGCTGATGCGATTGCCCTCGCCGTTGAAATTAAGGCCCAGGTATGGGATGGGGTTGGGGCGGCTGAAGTGGGCTTTAAGGGTGAGGCCAAAGGGGCGTAGGTAAGTGTTGTAGTCTAGCTCTTCCGTGCCTTCCACATAGGCGGAGAAAAACCGGCCAAGATCGGCACCAGCTGCCCGCTCAAACGCCTCCTGCAAGTCTTGGTCGCTGTAGCCCTTCTCTGACCGACCAAAGCGCTGCCACAGATCCTGCAAAGCTGTATCCAGGGATCCCTGACCGCCGGAAAGGTGGCGAATGTGCAGATCCAGCAGCCAACAGACCAAAGCCCCTTTTAAGTAATAAGAAACCTGGCTGTTGAGGGTGTTTTCGTGGGGGCGGTAGAGTTTGATCCAGGTGTCGAAGCTGGACTCCCGCAGCGATTGCACGGCCCGGCCCGGAGTACGCTGTAAGCGACCAATCTGTTCGGAAAGAATCTTCAAGAAATCGCCGGCACTGAGGATCCCTGCCCTCAATAAGATGACGTTTTCGTAATAGCTGGTCGCCCCCTCACAAAACCACAGACATTCCAGATAATTTTCCTGGTTGTAATCGATCTTTTCCAATGCCAGCGGACGCAGACGCTTGACATTCCAGGCATGAAACAACTCGTGGGCCAGCAAAGACAAAAAGCGCCGATAGGACTCCGGCTGATGCAGCTCTAGCCCAGAGTAAAGAAGGGTGGTGCTGTACTTGTGCTCAAGGCCACCAAATCCTCCCGGCGACAAATGCACAATGAACCAGTAGCGGTCGTAGGGTAGCCCACCGAAAAACGCGGCTGTGGTTTTGACAATCGCCTTAGCATCAGCGACAGCCCGCTCCACATCCAGAGTGCCCGACCCCCAAACCACAAAGTAATGGGGGATCCCTTCCACCTCAAACGATTGCACTCGATGTGGACCCACCTCCACCGGGCTATCCACCAGCTCGTCGTAGTCTTCCGCCACAAAAGACTGGCCGGAAGTGGGATCCTCAGAAGGAGAGGTCAAGGGCCGCAAACTGGTGGCGATGTGCCAATCCGGCTTGGGGGGGATCACCGTCAAAGTGTGGGGTTCCCGCTCGCGACCGGGCACGTAGAGGAAGAGCGCTGCCCCGTTGAAATAGGCGTGGGTCAAATCCAGATGGTTCGTGCGCACCGTCAGCTCATAGGCATAGACCCGGTAGCACACCTTCACGGCAGAACAGCCCGGCGGATCGATCTGCCAGGTATTCTTATCCACCTTCCGCCAGGCCAAAGGGATCCCTTGCTCAGTTGCCGCCTGAAACTCCTGCACATGACGGGCATACTCCCGCACCAAGTAGGATCCCGGCGTCCACACCGGCAGTCGCAGCCGCAAAGGCACCTCTGGATCCACCTCTTGGATCTGCAGTTCCACCTCCAGCAGGTGATTGGCCGGATCCGGCATCCGCACTGTGAAATGCTGGCGGCTCAGTTGAGAAGGTGCAGCAACGATAACCTCTGGGATCCCCATAGATAGATAGATAGATAGAATGTTCCAACCCACTCCACTCTCTACCGCCAAGGGCCGACGCAACCCCCAGCGACAATGGCTCTTATCCTAACCCCTGCTTTCGGTTGGGGATCCCTTTCTGGGGCAAAAACGAGACTCAAAAATGTAGCACGTGCTACAAAGATGCCTGGGCAGAACCTTCTACTTTAGGGTAAATCTTGGTATCCTCGTAGATTCTGAAGTCAATGGGCTGCAACCTAGCCTAATGCTTCTAGATTGATCTTAGTAGGTTGATCTTAGGTATAAACTGACCTTAAAAGGTTGATGAGTATGGCGGTGGCCGTAGCGGAAAAATCTCTGATCACAGCCTTCAAGCAATTGGGAGGCCCTCACCATCCTCCGGTTATCGAAACGTTTGAGCGCGGGAAGACCATTTTTTTTCCAGGGGATCCGGCGGAGCGGGTTTACTTTTTGGTGAAGGGAGCCGTTAAGCTCTCGCGGGTCTACGAAATGGGAGAGGAAATCACCGTTGCCCTCCTGCGGGAAAACAGCATCTTCGGCGTGCTCTCCTTTATCACGGGACAGCGCTCCGACCGCTTTTATCACTCGGTGGCTTTTACACCTACCGAGTTGCTCTCTCTACCGATCGAGCAGGTGGAGAAATCCCTACAGGAGAACGCCGAACTGGCCATGTTGCTGGTTAAAAGCCTGTCGTCTCGTATCTTGCAAACGGAGATGATGATCGAGACGCTGGCTCATCGCGACATGGGATCCCGTCTGGTCAGCTTTTTGTTGATTCTCTGTCGCGATTTCGGGGTGCCTGGCCCAGATGGGGTCACCATCGATCTCAAGCTGTCTCACCAGGCCATTGCCGAGGCCATTGGCTCAACCCGCGTCACCATCACCCGCCTGTTGGGAGAGCTGCGCAAGAAGAAGTACATCTCCATTCACAAGAAGAAGATCACCGTACACGACCCGATGCGGCTGAGCCATCGCTTTGCCTAGAAGGAAGAGGAGAACACTTCCTGAGCAGCACCTTGCCCAGGCAAACCCCGCTCGACGGCTGGTTGAAGCTCTGGCCGGCCTATGTTCAATCTACTGCTGCAGCCTTGAAGAATCTCTATACCTAAAGGACAGACTTAAAGTTTTCTGGAAGCTGACCGGATCGCGGGCAAAAACCTACTAGTCTATGGGGGGATCTGGCTTTGGCCAGAGCTGTCTAGCCAATTGCTGAGGTGTAACTGTGGAAACGGCCATCGAGTGGATTACCGCCCATGAGATCCTCGACTCGCGAGGACGCCCCACCTTAGAGGCCCTGGTGGGTTTAGCCAATGGGGCGACGGGCTTGGCGCAGGTTCCCAGCGGCGCTTCGACCGGTACCTTTGAGGCCCATGAGCTGCGGGACGGGGATCCCAAACGCTACGGCGGTAAGGGCGTGCTGAGGGCGGTGGAAAACATCCTTGGCCCCATCCAGTCGGAGCTGCAGGGAAAAGATGCCCTCAACCAAGCCCGTATTGACCAGTTGCTGATCGACCTGGACGGCACCCCCAACAAGTCCCGCCTGGGGGCCAACGCTATTTTGGCAGTTTCTCTGGCGACAGCCAAAGCGGCTGCGGAAGCAGTGGGCTTGCCTCTTTACAAATACCTGGGGGGGCCCTTTGCCAACCTGCTGCCGGTGCCGCTGATGAACGTGCTCAACGGCGGCGCCCACGCCGACAACAACGTCGATATTCAAGAATTTATGCTTGTGCCCATTGGAGCGGCCAGCTTTCGCGAGGCGCTGCGCTACGGGGCTGAGGTGTTTGCGGTACTAAAACAAGTGCTGCAGCAGAAGGGGCTGTCCACCGGTGTGGGGGATGAAGGGGGGTTTGCTCCTGATCTCGACTCCAATGCGGCGGCTTTGGATCTGCTGATGACGGCTATTGAACAGGCAGGCTACAAACCGGGAGCAGATATCGCCTTGGCCTTGGATGTGGCCGCCAACGAGCTGCTGCAGGATGGGCAATATCACTTTGAGGGCAAAGCCCACAGCGCGGCTGATATGGTGGCTTACTACCAGCAACTGCTGGCCAACTATCCCATCCTTTCCATTGAAGATGGGCTAGCGGAAGAAGACTGGGCCGGTTGGCAAGCCATGACCGCTCAACTGGGATCCCGGGTACAGCTGGTGGGAGATGACCTGTTTGTAACCAACCTGACCCGCCTGCAAAAGGGTATCGACAGCGCCGCCGCCAACGCCATTTTGATCAAGCCCAACCAAATCGGCACCCTGACGGAGACCGTCTCGGCCATCCAATTGGCAGTTCAAGCCGGCTTTCGCACCATCATCAGCCACCGCTCTGGCGAGACGGAAGACACCACCATTGCCGACTTGGCGGTGGCCACCCGTGCCGGGCAGATCAAAACCGGATCCCTCTGCCGCAGCGAGCGCATTGCCAAGTACAACCAACTGCTGCGCATCGAAGACGAGCTGGGGGAAGCGGCAGTTTATGCCGGTCGGGTGGGCCTGGGTCCTAGAGCTCGCTAACTTCCCGTTCCGTCCCAGGGGATCCCTAGCACCTGCACCAAAAAGGCCCAGCGGTCGGCAGCTTCCTCAATCAGCTTGCTGGTGGGCTTGCCGGCCCCGTGCCCTGCCTTGGTGTCGATGCGGATGAGGATGGGCTGGGATCCCCCCTGGGCTGCCTGCAGGGCAGCGGCAAACTTGAAGCTGTGGGCGGGCACCACCCGGTCGTCGTGATCTGCGGTGGTGATCAGGGTGGCGGGATAGGCAGTGCCGGGCTTGAGGTTGTGCAGAGGGGAATAGGCGTAGAGGGCCTTGAATTCCTCCGGGTTCTCCGGGGATCCGTACTCGGAGATCCAGGCCCAGCCGATGGTGAACTTATGAAAGCGCAGCATGTCGAACACCCCCACTGCCGGCAGGGCCGCTGCAAACAGCTCCGGCCTCTGAACCAGGCAGGCCCCCACCAGCAGGCCGCCGTTGCTGCCGCCGGAGATGGCCAACTTGGCGGGGTTGGTGTAGCCATGGGCTATCAGCCACTCAGCAGCGGCAATAAAGTCGTCGAACACCTTTTGCTTGTTGAGCTTGGTGCCCGCCTGGTGCCACTCTTCTCCGTACTCGCCGCCGCCGCGCAAATTGGGCTGGGCATAGACACCGCCCATTTCCAGCCAGGCCACCAGACCCACTGAAAAGCTGGGGGTAAGTGAGATGCCAAAGCCGCCGTAGCCATACAGCAGAGTGGGGTGATCCCCTGTCCGAGCCAGGCCGCGGCGGTGGACAAGAAACATGGGGATGCGGGTGCCATCTTTGCTGGTGTAGAACACCTGCTGCACCTCGTAGGCCTGGGGATTGAAATCCACCTGGGGCTGACGGAACAGGGTGCTGGTGCCGCTGGTGAAATCGTAGCGGTAGATGGTGGGTGGGGTGGTGAAGCTGGTGAAGGTGTAGAAGGTCTCGGTGTCGTAGCGCTTGCCGCCAAAGCCGCTGGCAGATCCCAGCCCGGGCAGCGGGATTTCTCCTAGGTAGGTGCCGTCTAAAGCAAAGGTCTTGATCTGGGTGTGGGCGTCTTTGAGGTAGAAGGCCACAAACTGATTGTTGATCAAGCTAACCCCCTGCAAGGTCTCCTCCGCCTCGGGGATCACCTCCTGCACCTGGTCGGGCTGCTCCAAGTCAATCGCCACCAGTCGCCGCCGAGGAGCTTGGCAGTCCGTCAACAGCCAAAAGCGGGATCCGTCGTTGCCCACGAAGCTGTATTCGGCCTCAAACTCGCGGATGAGCTCTACTACAGGAGACTGGGGATCCCGCAAGTCTTTGTAGAAGATGAGGTTTTTGGGATCCGTGCCCCGCCAGACGGAGATGATGAGGTAATTCCCATCTTCAGTAACCCCGCCGGCAAAGCCCCACTCTTTTTGGTCGGGGCGGTGATAGACCAAGGTATCTTGCGACTGGGGAGTGCCCAGGCGGTGGTAGTAGAGCTTCTGGAAGTAGTTGGCGCTTTCGTATTCGCTGCCGGGGGCCGGTTCGTCGTAGCGGCTGTAGAAAAATCCTTGCCCATCCAGCGTCCAGCTCGCCCCGGAAAACTTGACCCAGCGGAGGTGATCCGGCAAATCCTCGCCGGTTTCGATGTCCCGCACCTTCCATTCTTGCCAGTCGGAGCCGGAGCGGGAGAGACCATAGGCCAGATACCGCCCAGCGTGCTCCGCACCGCTGTCGCGAGCGCGGCTGATGGCAATGCCCGCTAGAGCCACCGTGCCGTCTTCCGAGAAGGTGTTGGGATCCAGCAAAACCCGCGCCTGGCCCTCTAGACTTTCTTGGGTGTAGAGAACGCTCTGGTTTTGCAGGCCGTCGTTTTTGAAGTAGAAGTAGCGGCCCCCTTCTTTGAAGGGCTGGCTGTATTTTTCATAGTTCCAGAGCTGGGTCAGGCGTTCTCGGATCCGCTGCCGGGCTGGGATCTGCTGCAAGTAGTTAAAGGTAAGGTGGTTTTGCGCCTCAATCCAGGCCCGCGTCTGCTCCGAATCCAGATCCTCCAGCCAGCGGTAGGGATCCGGCACCGGCTGCCCGTGGTAGATGTCCACAACAGTGGGATCGGGATAGCTGGGCGGGTAGTTGAGCATGAGACCTAAGCGCTAGAGCATGACTCTAGTCAATAATAAGCTCAACTATACTGAAA
>NZ_JANSIM010000213.1:0-1142 GCF_047502655.1 Synechococcus sp. R5-12
GGGGGATCCACCAATGCTGTTGAAGCGTCAGGTCAGGCCATCAGCCACGCACCGCAGGCGCTACCTCCACCGCCGCCAAATCCAGCGGGAAGTTGTGCGCATTCCGCTCGTGCATCACTTCCATCCCCAGGTTCGCCCGGTTCAGCACATCAGCCCACGTCCCAACCACTCGACCGTTGCTGTCCACAATCGACTGGTTGAAGTTGAACCCGTTCAGGTTGAACGCCATGATGCTGATCCCCAGCGCCGTAAACCAAATCCCAATCACCGGCCAAGCCGCCAGGAAAAAGTGCAGGCTCCGGCTGTTGTTGAACGACGCATACTGGAAAATCAACCGGCCAAAATACCCGTGCGCCGCCACAATGTTGTAGGTCTCTTCCTCTTGCCCAAACTTGTACCCCAGGTTCTGAGACTCCTCTTCCGAGGTCTCCCGAATCAGGCTCGAGGTCACCAGCGACCCGTGCATGGCACTAAACAGCGCACCCCCAAACACGCCAGCCACGCCCAGCTGGTGGAACGGGTGCATCAGGATGTTGTGCTCCGCTTGAAACACCAGCATGAAGTTGAAGGTCCCCGAAATCCCCAGGGGCATCCCATCCGAGAACGACCCCTGCCCAATCGGGTAAATCAAAAACACTGCTGTGGCCGCTGCCACGGGCGCAGAGTAAGCCACCGCAATCCAGGGCCGCATCCCCAAACGGTAGCTCAGCTCCCATTCGCGTCCCATGTAGCAGAACACCCCAATCAAAAAGTGCAGCACAATCAGCTGGTACGGACCGCCGTTGTACAGCCACTCGTCCAGTGAGGCGGCTTCCCAAATCGGGTAAAAGTGCAGGCCAATGGCTGCCGAAGAGGGCACTACAGCCCCAGAAATGATGTTGTTCCCGTACAGCAAGGAACCGGAAACGGGCTCGCGGATGCCGTCAATGTCCACCGGCGGAGCCCCAATGAAGGCGATGATAAAGCAGGTGGTGGCAGTCAGGAGGGTGGGAATCATCAGCACCCCAAACCAGCCAATGTAAAGGCGGTTATCGGTGGAGGTGACCCACTCGCAGAACTGCTCCCACACGTTGCTGGTTGAGCGACGTTGGATAACAGTAGTCATGAGGACAAACTTCCCTAAGGAAGCGCGAAGATTGACA
>NZ_JANSIM010000027.1:0-6086 GCF_047502655.1 Synechococcus sp. R5-12
AAATTCAGCAAAGTTCAGGGTTTTGGGGGTTAGAGGCATGCTCCGACAAATCTTTTCCCGGGGTCTCTGTTTCCATAAATCCATAAAAGCCATAAAAGAGGGGTCTGGAGGGGGCTGCGTTTGCGCCAGCAGGCCGGAGATCAAGGGCAATACCAGGGAAGGAGCTCAAACTCTGGTGGGAGTTTCTCCCTCTCATAAGGGCTTCTGTTTTATCTTAGGAAGAATCCACCCAGGGATCCCTTAGGTTGTCCTTGGTTGGTATCCCTTTGGCAAGATCCGCTAGCCCAACCCAGGCCATGTTGCCCGTTCGCCCCCGCGAAACTGTTTCCATGTTCACCCGCGACGGGATCCAACTGGACGCGGATGTCTATCGCCCGCAAGGGGAGGGGAGCTACCCGGTTTTGCTGATGCGGCAGCCCTATGGGCGGGCCATTGCCTCGACGGTGGTGTATGCCCATCCCAGGTGGTATGCGGCCCAGGGGTACATTGTGGTCATCCAGGATGTGCGCGGACGGGGAACTTCCAAGGGATCCTTCTACCCTTTCCGCCATGAGGTGGAAGACGGGTTTGACGCCGTCAATTGGGCGGCTGCCTTGCCGGGGAGCAACGGCGTAGTGGGCATGTACGGCTTCTCTTATCAGGGCATGACCCAGCTGTATGCGGCTTCTACCCGTCCCAGCGCCTTGAAGGCCATCTGCCCGGCGATGCTGCCTTACGATCTCTATGCCGATGCCGCTTACCCAGGGGGGGCCTTTGCCTTCTACAACAACCTCAGTTGGGCCTTGCAACTGGAGACCGAAGGGGCGCGTCTCAGGGGGGATGCCAATGCCTACCAAGCGCTTTTGAAAGCTGCCCGCAATCTCCCCCTCTACGACCCTATCCCCCTCAAGCCGGGGGTGTTGCAGCAGTATGCCCCCCAGTCCTATTACTTCGACTGGCTGGAGCACAGCGAGCCGGATGAATACTGGCGCAAGCTCTCTCCCCGTCTAGAGGTGGTGGATCTGCCGATGCTACACATTGCCGGCTGGTTTGACAGCTACCTGAGTGGTAGCCTGCGCCTCTACAAGGAAATGAGCGCCCGCAGCCAGAACCCTCAATACCTGATCATCGGCCCTTGGATCCATCTCCCTTGGGGGCGCAAAGTGGGGGCGTTGGACTTTGGCCCAGAGGCTGTCAGCCCCATCGATCGCCTGCAGGTGCGCTGGTTTGACCAGTTCCTCAAAGGCAAAGATACAGGGATCCTCCAGGAGCCGCCGGTACGCCTGTTCGAGATGGGATCCAACCGCTGGCGCGGCTTTGATGCTTGGCCTACCCCTGAGCCAAAAGCTTTTTACCTACACAGCACCGGCTTGGCTGCCCTTTCAGAAGCAGAGGGATCCCTTCGCCCTGAACCCTCGCCGACGCAACAATCGGATACCTTTGTTCACGATCCCTGGCGACCGGTGCCGGCCTTGGGGGGCCACCTAGTTCAGCCTGCCGGGCCGCAAGAGCGCTCCGCCCTCGACTGCCGCACCGATGTCCTGACCTATACCACTCCGCCGCTGCAAGCCGAGCTGGTTCTGGTCGGGGACATTGCTGTGGAGGTGTACGCGGAGGCCGACAGCCCCAGTTTCGATCTTTGCGCTGTGCTCTCGGTGGTAAGGCCCGATGGGCAGGTGTATAACTTTTCCCAAGGCTATTGTCGCCTACGGGATCCCCAGCCCAGTACCCCCATTCTGATTCCCTGTCAGCCCACCTGTATTCGCATTCCTTGCGGTCATGCTCTGCGCCTCAGCCTTAGCGCGGCTTGTTTTCCGGCCTATCCTGTCAACACAGGCACGGGAATGCGGGAAGAGCGGCTGATTGAGGCCCGCATTCTCACCATCACTCTCCGCAGCGGTGGCGAGACGCCTTCGCGGCTGCACCTGCCCATGGCTTGAAGCCAAGAAGAGACCAAGCTTCGGGATCCCGTTCGCAATCCCCGCTTACAAAGAGACACCAAACGTTAGGATAGAAACAGGCAGGGCAAGGGAACACCATGTTGCAAGACCCAAAGTTGATCCGGCACTATCAGGCTTTGACCGATGCTCTGGTGGATACCTGGCAGCGGGGCTACCGGCGCACCGATGAGCTACGTCTGCTGGTGGATGGCTACCTGCTGGCCTTGCGAACTGGCAAACAATTGGAGCCCTTCGAGATCTATCGCATTGAGGACGAGGTCAACCGCTTCCTCTACGATCCGTCCAACTTCATAGATCCGGAATTGGAGCCAGAGGCGGAGCCGATGCGGGGTTATTGATTTTGTGAATCCCTGTTGGCGATCCCTAGAACAGGTGGGGCAAAGTTTTGATTCCAACCTTTTCTGATCTCCCCTCGCCCCTTGGGAGAAAGACTAGGGGGGAGGGCGCTGACTGAGTTCTGGTTTTGTCGAGCATCTTGCGCCTGGTAGGCTGAGAGGGATCGATTCGTTCCTGATTCCAGTCGTATCGGTTCTATGGCGGTTTGGGATAGGGTGATGACCTCCCGGCATCTGCCCCTGCTGGGATCCGGCTTGGGCTTGGGGGTAGCCCTGATCCTCTGGTACGGGGTGTTTGGCTACCACGTGCTGCAGATTGGCCTCTGGCTGCTGAGCATCCTGCTGGTGGGGTTGTATTGGGCGCAGTTTTCCCCGGCTCAACCCCCTTGGGATCCGACGCGGCTGCGCTGGCAACAGGAGCTGTTGCACCTGGGGCTGTTGGTGTTGGTCTTTGCCCCGATCTACCTCTACGACCTGCCCAACATCCCTTTTCAGATCAATACTGACGAGATTGTGATCACCTCCATGGCCCGTCGCGCCTCAGGGGTGCGCTATCCCGATATCTTTGGGCTGATGCCGGAGTATTTCTATTTCCCCCGCTTCATGTTCAGCCTCTTCGGCGGCCTGACGCGGCTGATGGGGGGAGTCACGCTGCTCAATGTGCGCACGGTACATGCCGCCTTCGGGGTCGTCACCATTCTGGTGGCCTACGGGTTTTTTCGGGCATTTTGGGGATCCCGGCTGGCTTTGGCGGGGGCGGCCCTCTTGGGATCCAACCATGCCCTGCTGGCTATTAGCCGTATGGCGATGCGGGAAAACCTCATTGTCTTGGTAGAGTGTGCAGCCTTGGCCTTGATCTTGAAGGGGGTGCGGGAGAAAAACCCCCTGCTGCTCTATCTGGGGGGAGGGGCGGCGGGCTTCTCTCTGTACGGCTATTTGCCGGGGCGGGTGGTGATCCTGCTGGGGTTGCTGTTTGGAGTTCTGTACCTGCTCCTGGGCCGGGAGGATCTCCGAGGAGAAAACAAGCAAGCTAATCCCCTCTGGGTCCTGGCTAAGCTGACGGTGCCCGCGGCGCTGGGCTTTTTTCTGGTGGCTGGGCCCATTCTGGTGGCCACGGTCACAGCACCTGCGGTGAGCGCCGAGTACTCTCGCCAACAATTTCTCTTTTTCCCGGAAGGGCGGGCGTTACAACAGATGTGGGTGAATGCGGCTACGCCAGAGGAGGCGGTCTGGCGCAACATCTTCAACGGCCTGAGTATGTTCAACGACCCCGGCCAGCACGACCGCGGCTACATCTATCCCAACTACGGCCATGCTTTTGTGGATCCCTTGACGGGGATTTTGATCTGGCTGGGGCTGGGATCCGGCCTCTACCGCCTTTTCAAGAAGCGCAGCCAGCCCCACGACTGGCTCTGTATCGGCAGCTTCCTATTTCTCTACCTGCTGTTTAGCTTGGCCATCACCAAAGCCCCCAACTACACCCGCCTGCTGGTGATCCTGCCCTTTGTAGCCTATCTAACCTTGGAAGGGATCCAAGTGCTGGCAGGTCTCCTGGAACGCTGGGGATCCCGGGCCGGGAGTTGGCTGCCGGCGGCGGCGATGGCGGGGGCAATCCTGCTGATTGGGGGGTGGAACCTGGCCATTTTTGGAGACTTTGTCCACAAAGGCTGGACTCAAGGCAATGATGTGGGGGCTACCGGGCGCTATGTGGCAGCTCGCCAAGGGGATCCCGACTACCGCTTCTATCTGGCCGCCAGCGCTGCCTACCCCTATTTCGGCTGGGGGGAACCCCACTATTGGCAAAGCTGGATCCAATTTTTTGCCGGATGGGAACAAAAGGTAGCGGTGTTTTCCCCTGAGGTGTTGCCCATCCAGGCGCTGGAGCCACCGTTTACCCTGTTCATGAACGAGTGGGTATGGGATCAGCAAGGGGCAGAACTGCAACGGCGTTTTCCCAGCGGACGGTTGCACCGGATCCCTGCCGAGCGGGGGCTATGGGCCTTTGAGGTGGCGGATCCCTAGAGCTCCCCCCTGGTTTGGCCAACCCACTGTTCGCGGGACGGAGTCCTTTCGCGTCAGCGGGACGGAGTCCTTTCTTTTTGCCAAACTACTAAAAGTAGCTGAAAGCACATTATGCAGATCCAGAGCCCCCAACAGTAGAAGAAGATAGCGTTCCAGGGATCCCAGACGTGCGTTTTGATGCCTACGACCCGGGCGAGGGGTTTTACGACGAGCTGTTTTTGGGGCGTAACCAGCCCCGTCCTGAGGCGATCCCGCTGATTGAGCGCATTCATTCTCTGGAAGAAGGGGAACTGCAGCAGCGGCAAGCGGCGGCGCAGGCGGCCCTCTTTCAAATGGGGGTGACCTTCAACGTCTATGGCGATAGCCAGGGCACGGAGCGAATTTTCCCCTTTGACATCATTCCCCGCATCGTCTCGGCTTCCGAGTGGCAGCGGCTGGAGAAGGGTCTCAAGCAGCGCATCCACGCCCTCAACCTGTTCATCGACGATGTCTATCACGACCAGAAGATCCTTAAGGATGGGGTGATCCCTGCCGAGCTGATCGAAACGGCCAAGGGATTTCTGCGGCCCTGTGTGGGGCTCAACCCGCCGGGGAGAATTTGGTGCCACGTCACCGGCACCGACCTGGTGCGGGATCGGGACGGAACTTGGTACGTGCTGGAAGACAACCTGCGCTGTCCGTCGGGAATCTCCTACGTGCTGGAAAATCGGCGGGTGATGAAAAGCACCTTTCCCTCCCTGTTCAACACCATGGGGATCCGCCCGGTGGACGACTACCCTAGCCATTTGTTGGATACTCTGCTTAACCTGGTGCCGCACCTAGCCAACCCAACGGTGGTGGTGCTCACCCCCGGCATCTACAACTCCGCCTACTTCGAGCATTCTTTCCTCGCCCAGCAGATGGGGGTGGAGCTGGTGGAAGGACGGGATCTGGTGGTGGCAGATGGCTATTTGCAAATGCGCACCACCAAAGGGCTGCAGCGGGTGGATGTGATCTACCGCCGTATCGACGACGACTTCATCGATCCCCTTGCTTTTCGCCCTGATTCCCTCTTGGGGGTACCCGGCCTGTTTGAGGTTTATCGGTCAGGGCGGCTGGCGATTGCCAACGCTTTGGGAACGGGGGTGGCGGACGACAAGGTGATCTACGCCTATGTGCCCCAGATGATCCGCTACTATCTGGGAGAGGAAGCCATTTTGCCCAACGTGCCCACCTACCTCTGCTGGGATCCTAAGGATCAGGCGTACGTACTGGAAAACCTGGACAAGCTGGTGGTGAAGGCAGCCAACGAGTCAGGCGGCTATGGCATGCTGATGGGATCCCAGGCTACACCGGCAGAGCGGTCTGCTTTTGCTGAGAAAATCCGCGCCCAGCCGCGCAACTACATCGCCCAACCCACCCTGTGCCTTTCTCGCGTGCCCACCTTGGTGGATCGGGGAGAAGGCCCCCGTCTAGAACCCTGTCATGTGGACTTGCGGCCCTATATCCTCTACGGCAAAGAGATCTACGTTCACCCAGGGGGGCTGACCCGCGTCGCCCTCAAGAAGGGATCTCTGGTGGTGAACTCCTCCCAGGGGGGCGGAAGCAAAGATACCTGGGTGCTCTGCGCGGATCCCGGCTGTTGAGAGACGGCTTGCAAAATAGGTTCAGAGCCGCTCGCCCGAACATCTGCTCCACTGACCAAGGCAGCTGGCATGCTGAAGCGCCAAATCCACGTAGTGCTGGGCGTGAAGGCGCAGTTGCTTGACCTGATACATTTACGCTGAACACTGCTGAACATCACTGTTCA
>NZ_JANSIM010000214.1:0-1474 GCF_047502655.1 Synechococcus sp. R5-12
AACAGTGATGTTCAGCAGTGTTCAGCGTAAATGTATCAGCATGGGCAAAGTTGTCATCATTGGGGCGGGGCTGGCCGGCTTGGCTTGCGCCAAAGTGCTGAGCCAGGCGGGGTGGAGGGATGTCCTGGTTCTGGAAAAAAGCGACGGCCCTGGGGGGCGGGTGCGTACCGACAAGGTGGATGGCTTTCGCCTGGATCGCGGTTTTCAGGTGCTGTTCACCGCCTATCCCAAAGTGCGACAGCATTTGGATCTGGGCAAGCTCGATCCCCGTCCCTACCGGCCCGGCGCTATTTTGGCTCAACCCGGTCGCTGCTGGCTGTTGGGGGATCCCCTACGGGATCTGTCCAGCCTTCTCCCCTCTTTGCTCAACCCCTTGGCCAGCTTTGGGGACAAGCTCAAGGTGCTGCAATTGCGATCCGAGCTGGCGCGCCGCAGCCCGGAGCAGGTTTTTCGAGAAGGGCTAGGGGGATCCGATTGCTCGCTGCGGGAGTTTCTGGAGCAGTACGGCTTTTCCCAACAGATCTGCCAGCACTTTTTCTACCCCTTTTTCCGCGGGATCCTTCTAGATCCGGATCTGGGCAGTAGCGCCCGCCTCTTTGCCTTTTATTTCAAGATGATGGCCGAGGGATCCATCGTCACCCCGGCCTTGGGCATGGGAGAACTGGCCCGACAACTGGCCGGTCACCTGTCCCCCGAACAGATTCGCTACCAAACCCCGGTGGAGCGCATCCTGGCAGAAGACGGGAAAGTGCGCGGGATCCGCACCGCCAAGGGTGAAGAGATCCCTGCCGAGTGGGTAGTTTGTGCTACTGATGCCCCTCAGGCACGGGCCTGGCAGGCGGAGCTGTGCCCTCAAGCCCCCACCCCTATTCCCACCCAGGGGCGAGCGGTGACCTGTCTCTACTTCTGCGCCCCCTTTTCCCTCAGCCGCGGCGCCTACTTGTACCTCAACGCCACCGGCCAGGGCTGGATCAACCATTGGGTCCAACTTACCCGCATCAGCCCGGCGCTGGCTCCTCCTGGCCAACACCTGTATTCGGTGGTGGTGCTAGGGGATCCCCCCTTGAGGGACGAGGAACTGGCCCAAGCCTGCCGGGCCGAGCTGCAAGCTTACTTCCCGAAAGCTCCCCTAGAGCAATTTCGCCTGTTGCGGGTATACCGGATCCCTTTTGCCCAATTTGTGCAGCCGCCGGGGTTCCAGCAGCACCTGCCATCCACCTGCAGCGGTCTCCAGGGCCTCCTCTGGGCGGGGGAATACACCCACCAGAGCAGCATCGAGGGGGCTCTCCGCAGCGGCGAACAGGCAGCGGCGTGGATCCTCCAAAAATCGGCGTAAATCTGTACAAAGCAATACAGACTTTCTTAAGTCTATTCCCAGCAACAAAGCTGGGATCCCGTGGTATGAAGGGGGTGGACTTCATCGCCCACAGGGATCCCTCCGCCATGCAAAACGCCACCCTTAGCCCAATCCCGC
>NZ_JANSIM010000215.1:0-7985 GCF_047502655.1 Synechococcus sp. R5-12
TTCCTGAACCATGTTCAGGAGAGTTCAGCGTGAATGTATCAGGTGGAAACCTGTGCCATCCTCAACACTGCCGCCAACCGTCTGATGCAGCTTTTTCACGAGCGGATGCCCGTGATTTTGACGGAAAACGACTACGACCTCTGGCTGGATCCCCAGGTGCAGGATCCCAAGCTGCTTTTGCCCTTGCTCCGCCCCTACCCAGCAGAAGCCATGGCGGCTTATCCGGTCAGCACCTATGTGAACAACCCCCGCCACGAGGATCCCACTTGCCGTGCTCCTATCGGAGAAGCAGTGCAGGGATCCAGCCTCAGCGAGCCCGCTGGTAGCGCATCCCCGGCAGTTGTACCAGCCAGCCTTCCAATTCCATAAGCAGCAGGGTACTGGAAAGGGTGGCAATATCCATCTGGCTAGCCTGGGCCAGGGCATCGAGGCTGAGGATGCCCTCCCCTAGCAGCTGCCAGAGCAGTTGCTGTTGGGGATCGCTGGGGCCAGTGGACGAGGGCTGCTTTAGCACAGGGGATCCCTGGAGGAGGCCCAAGTCTTTCAACAGCTCCTCGATCCCCAGGATCATGCCGGCGCCGTCGCGGATGAGCTGCAGGCAGCCGCGGGCTGCTGCCGTGTCGATGTTCCCCGGCAGGGCATACACTTCCCGACCGTAGTGGTTGGCCAGGTGAGCAGTAATTAGCGCTCCCGAGGTTTCCGGAGCCTCCATCACCAAAGTGGCGCGGCAGAGGCCGGCAATGATGCGGTTGCGCTGGGGAAAATGCTCCTTGGCCGGTGGCGTGCCGGGGGGATATTCGCTGAGGATGGCCCCTTGGGCCAGGATGCGCCGGTAGAGAGCTTGATGGTGAGCTGGGTAAACTTTGTCCACCCCCGTTCCCACCACGGCCACCGTCTTGCCGCCAGCATCCAGACAGGCCTGGTGGGCAATGCCGTCGATCCCCGTTGCCAGCCCCGAGACCACCACACAGCCAGCTTCCGCCAGGGCAGCGCTGACTTTCTGGGTCCACTGTCGACCGTAGGCCGTAGGGGCGCGGGTGCCGACGATGGCAATAGCCGGCTGTTGCCAATTGGGACATTCTCCTAGGGCATAGAGAATGGGCGGGGGATCTGGCACCTCCCACAGCAGCGGCGGATAGTCCGGATCTGCAGGCGTGAGAAAGGGGATCCCCGCTTTGAGGGTTTCCTCCAGGATCTGCTCGGGATCAAGGCCAGGACGGGCAGAGACAATAGCCTGGGCCAGGGTGGGGCCAATGCCTTCCACCTGCCGCAGGGCCGGGGCATCCGCTTGCCAAGCCCGCTCCAGGGATCCGAAAAACTCCGCCAGCCGCTTGAGCCGGTGGGGGCCAATCCCTTTGATGCGGGCCCAAGCTAGCCAGTAGGGCCGCTCCCGTTCTTCATGGCCTGGCCCACGGGAAGGCTCCCTCTTGCCAACAGGATCTGAAGGGGAAAGGGGAAAAGACAATTTAGCTCTGCGCAACAGTGGCTGTATCTTAAATAATCGGCAAAAGGAACCCGTGGCAAAAAATCAGGAGATGGGCAGATGTCAGGGTTGGATCCCGGCGGTAACCTTCAGGGATCAAGGCCCCTGCGGTTTGGACGGATGCGGCAGGCTTGGGTGTGGGGGGCCTATCCCCTGCTGTGGCTGTTGACCTGGGCAGGGATCCGCTCTGCCCAGCCGCAGGTATTGGGGATCCCTGCTTGGTACTGGGGGGCAGGGCTGGCCGTGCTGCTGCTGGTGCCCTTGAATCTTTACATTGTGCGCGTTTGCTGGCCTGGAGATGACTGACAGCATTTTAAGTTTGGGTGTGGTGGGGGTGTACTTGCTGCTGCTGGCAGCCATCGGCTTCTGGAGCTATCGCCACAGCGGCCAGGATCCGGTGAGCTATTTTTTGGCAGGGCGGGGGTTGGGATCCCTGGCTCTAACCTTGACGACGCTGGCGACGCTGCTCAGTGCCTTTACCTTCATTGGGGTGCCGGCAGATGCCTATACCCATGGCCTGGGAATCTTCCTGGGGGTGGGGGTGACCACCGCCCTCATTTCGGGGCTGTTTTTGTGGGTGGGCTACCGGGTATGGCTAGCAGCCCAACACTTTGGCTTCATCACCCCTTCGGAGTTCTTCGGCCATCGTTTTCAAAGCCCCCTGTTGGCGTTGTTGTATTGCCTGAGCGCTTTGGTGTTTACAGCCCCCTACATCAGCATCCAGATCATTGGCGGGGCCCGAACCCTAGCGGCTGTCTTGGGGGAGGGGATCCCCTACTGGCCCTTGGCAGTGGTGGTGGCCTTGGTGATCCTGGGGTATGTGCTCTTTGGCGGATCCCAGGCGGTGGTCTGGACGGATGTGGTGCAGGGGATCATCTTGATTCTGGGGATGGGGGTGGCCTTTGTTGCAGTGGCTTTCTCCCTAGGGAGAGAAGCGGGTAGCGAACTGGATCCCTGGCTGAGCTTGCCCGGCCCCCAAGGACGCTGGAGCTGGCAAGGGTTACTCGGCAATCAACTGCTGTTTTTCATGGCCACTCCCCTTTTCCCACAATTTTTCCAGCGCTTTTACATGGCCAGGAGTGCTCATCCCTTCAAGACCCTGATGGTAGTCTGGCCGCTGCTGATTCTGCTGGTCTTTTTCCCGGCAGCTCTTCTTGGGGTTTGGGGCCGCCTGGCTTTTCCCGGCCTGGAGAAAGCGGACCAGATCATGCCCCTGATGTTGCAAACTCTGCCCGGCGGTGTGGCAGCGGTGGTGATTACAGCAGCTCTGGCCGCCCTCATGTCCACGGCAGACTCACAGCTCCTTACGGCCAGCTCGTTGGTAACGCGGGATCTGGTAGTGACCCTCTTTAGACGCCAGCTTTCCCCCCACCAAGAAGAACAATTGGGACGCTGGGTGGTGCTGGGGATCGGTTTGGCCTCTTTTGCCATTGCCCTTAACCCGCCGGGGCTGATTGTGGAGATCGCCACCTGGAGCTTTCAGGGAAATGCCATGCTGTTCCCAATCCTGATAGCCGGTCTGTACTGGAAGCGGGCTACCCGCGCTGGGGCTGTAGCCGGGGCCCTCGTCTCCAGTGGCCTGACTTTAGGTTGGCTGTCGGGTCTGTTGCCGCGGGCTTGGACAGGGGGCTGGTTACCCGTAATCCCGGCAGTGGTGATCGGCAGTGGGGTGTTAATTGGCGTAAGCTTGCTTACCCAGCCGCCCAAGGAGCAGGTGACCGCCTACTACGAGGAAGGGCCTTGGGGAGAGTAGGTTATTCTTTATCGATCAGCTCAATCAACGCTTTTCCAGGTCTGCCGGTAGCCAGCCAGCTTGAGCCAGGCCGTTGAGAAATGCGAAAGTCCCTCCTAGAAAAAGCAAGCCCATCAGGCCCGCCAAGGGGTTGCCGCCGATCCCGGTCAGCCACTCGGGCACCCTGCCGGTGTACTCAATCCAGGCCAGATTGTTGACCCAGGCCATGCCCCATACCCAACCCGCGTGCAGCCCTAGGCTAAGGCCCAGCTTGTTTTGGTTCCAGACCCTCGCCTGCACCAGCAGCAGCCCCATCAGCCACAGTCCGGGAAATTGCGGCCAGGTGGCGAGAATCTCAGGCAAAGGCTTCAGGAAATGGGCCATAGCAAACAGGAAGCTGGATCCCCACACCGCAGTGCTGCAACCGTAGTCCAGCAGCATCTCCTGCAGCAGCCAGCCGCGAAAAAACAACTCCTCCGCCA
The DNA here is from genome assembly GCF_047502655.1 of Synechococcus sp. R5-12. Classification (NCBI taxonomy): domain Bacteria; kingdom Bacillati; phylum Cyanobacteriota; class Cyanophyceae; order Synechococcales; family Synechococcaceae; genus Synechococcus; species Synechococcus sp. R5-12. The sequence goes on from NZ_JANSIM010000215.1 coordinate 3,698, forward strand.
GCGCCACCCCCAAGCCCAAAAGCAACCCCAGCAACCCATAGACCAGCAGGGATCCCCCTCCTACCGCCCTCCAACTCAGCCAACCCAGGGATCCCTCCAGGCCCAAAAGCAAGAAAAGCCCCCCGACCCCGATCCCCAGGCCCCACAGGATCCCGCCTCGGCAAGGCCAACTGCCATCCAGTCCATAGGCGGCAAACCCGGATCCCCACACCCATAGCCAGGCTAGCAGCAGGGCATACAGGAGCAGCCACAGGTAGGCTCGCGCTTCCGGAAAAAACCACCCCCCCAGCCCGACCCACGGCAGCCAGGCTAGGAGGGGGATCGCCAAGAAAAGCAGCAGGCGCAGCAGAAATGGACAAGCCCTCAGCTTGGAGATCGGCAGGCCCATCCAACCCGCCCCGCCTAGCGTTCCGGCTCAATGGAGCTGGTGAGGCCGTGCTGACGCAACTGCTCACAGTAAAACTCCGCGTGCTCCCGCGGCACCACGATCACCACAGCAACGCCGTTGTGGTGGGCTTCCAGCATGATCTCAGTGGCTTGCGGCGGCATCATCGCCGGGATCACCTTGACCAGCACCTGCACCACGTACTCCATGGTGTTGACATCGTCGTTGTGCAGCAACACCCGGTACATGGGCATGTGCTTTGGGGTTACAGAAGGCTTGACCAGGGTCTCTGTAGCCACAACGATCCCTCCTTCGGCAGGGTCAACAAGAAGTCTAAGGAACGCAAAACCGCAAAAATGGGGCAAAAGCAGGAAAAACTGTAATGAAATTTTAGCCTTCTCAGCAAGCTCTGTGAAAAGGCCGTGGGGAACCTGGGCGCAGGGGTCAGAGCCGTTAAACCAACCCTAACCCAGCCTTCACCTGCCCACAACCTCAGCTTGGGGGCAAAAGTGCTTGACTAAAAAGGCGATTGGCCTTTGTTGCGGATCCCTTTACATTTGCCTGCGTCCCTGAGGTGGGCCCTATGAGTTCCCTGCGTTCCCGTCGCTTTTTCCTGCAGTTGCTGATGTTTGGGGGTGGGGCAGCCGCCCTGGCTGCCTGTGGAGGCACCTCCAGTTCCTCCATTCCCCCCCTGGGAGAGCCTGGATTTCCCCAAGGGGTATTTGCCGGGGATCCCACCGCAGAAGGGGCGGTGCTTTCCACGCGGGTGATCCCGGCCAGTGCAACAGACACGGTTGCGGTGACGTTGCAGGTGGCTGAATTTGCCGCAATGAGAAGTCGGCCAGACCGATGCGGGAGCTTCGCCGGATTTCCGGTCAGAATTGAGGGATCCCTGCTCTACTCGGGATCCCTTTTTTTGTAACTCTTTTTCGCGATTTTCAGCATGAGATTCTTAAGATCCTTAACGTGATCTGAATCATTCGGGAGAAACGGATCTGGGTGCTAGAGTGTGGGCGTTGAGGTGGATCCCTGTAGAAAATCTATTCTTTCTCCGTTTTTCAGTAGGAGGGCAGTCTTATGGCTTCGGTGCGGGGCTGGTTGGTGGCAAGCTTAATAGGAGCGGCCACAGTTATCGGGGGCGCTGCCGCCTGGGCTCAGAGCCGTAGTTTGTGGCTTCTTAATGGACAATCGACCGTAGTTACAGGCTATTTCTACCGAGGTGAAAACATCTGGGCGCAGTGCGACCAGGATTGCTTCGATGTGGATCTGGTGCTTTACGATGCCAGCGGTCAGGTGGTGGCTGCAGACGAACTGTTGGACGATTTCCCCATCGTGCAGGCGCCCTACGAGGGCAACTTTTCTGTCAAGGTGATCATGGCTAGCTGTCTCCACCCCAGTGGTTGTGCTGTGATCGTAGACTCGGACTACAGCTTCTAGAAGGGTGCTGGCTGTCCTCACTTCGCTGCTACTGCTTAGGAACTCAGTCCGTAGCCTAGGCTGCTTTGTGAGCAGCTTCCTGGACTTTGGCGTGGGTAAACTTGCTCAGGCCGTGGATGGTCTTTTCCCAGTAGAAGGGCTTGGTAAAGAGCTGCCACAGGGCCATGTAAGCTGCCATAGAGTGCAGTTGCCAGTAGATGGGGTTGAGCAGGGCATAGAAGGCCAGATCGTAGTACCCTCGCCGGAAAACAGCCACCAAGTTGAGGTAAATCCCAATGGCATTGCCCACCAGGAGGTTAAACAAGCCCAGATAAACCAGCCAACTGGGGAAAATGTTTTGCAGCCAATGGGCGCGGGTGAGCAGCCAGTAAATAAACAGCAGCCACATGATGGGGCTGGTGAGAAAGGTAAAGAAGCTGCCCCCGATAAAAAATTGGTAGGATAGCCAGTTTTTGAGGCCCAGCTTGCGCAAGGAGCGCAGGGGGTTGCGGTTGTGGACCAGCCAAGTTTGCATGTAGCCCTTGATCCAGCGGGAGCGCTGCCGGATCCAGTTTTTAACAGCGCAGTTGGCCTCTTCATAAGTGGTGGAGTTGATCACCCCCACCGTATAGCCGTGCTGGCTGGCGCGGATGCCTAGATCTGCGTCTTCGGTGACGTTAAAGGGATCCCATCCCTGCAGCTCCCGCAGGCGGTCGGTGCGAAAGTGGTTGCTAGTGCCTCCCAGGGGGATGGGCATTTTCAGAGTTTCCAAACCCGGCAGAAGATAATCAAACCAATAGGAATACTCCAGGGTGAACATGCGGGTGAGGAAGTTCTCGTTGCGGTTGAAATAGTTGAGGGCGGCCTGGACGCAGACCAAGCTGGGATCCCCTTTTCGGAAGGCAATGACTGCTTTTTTGAGTTGGTCTGGATCTGGAATGTCTTCAGCGTCGTAGATGGTGAGGTATTCGCCACGGGCAAAAGCCAGGCCGTAGTTGCAAGCTTTGGGCTTGGTCTTGGGCTTGCTATCTGGCACGATGAGCAGGCGCACGTAGCGGGGGGGCTTGGCAGCCCGGGCCGCCTCAATGGTGGCGCGGTCGTTTTCTTCTAGCAAGATGAGCACATCTAAGCGCTCATGGGGGTAATCCAGCTTGGAGAGAGACTTGATCAAAATCGGCATTACTTCCGGTTCTTTGTAGACCGGCACCAGGATGGTATAGATAGGCAAGTCGCGATCATCCAAAGCGGCTACTTCCTCATCGGTAATCTGGTGGAAGCGATCGGCGGATCCCACTAGGCTGAGCAGCAGTTTGAACAGGATCGAAGCGACGTAAAAAAGATTGATCAGCAGCACCAAAATGGTCAGGGTCGTCCAGGGAGCAGTGGCCAATCCCCAAAGCAACAGCAGCAGCAGGCCATAGCCCACCGCAATCTGGGAGGGGGTAAACACCCGCGAGGCCGATTCCTCCGGCAGGCGGGCCATCAGCTTGTACACCGCCTCTTGGCTGAAGCGGGATCCCTGGTCTTGGCTGAGCAGTTGCGTGATATCCTGCTCGGTGCCCAGCACCTTTTCAATCCGCAAGCCTGGCCGCCAGCTGTAGAGCAGCTCATCCACCGTCCAGTCCAGGGGGTCATTGACCATCACTGTAAGGGTGTGCTCATCCGTCCAGCTCAAGGGGTAGAAGAGGTGGCGCATCATCACCTCGGGATCAAACTGCCGGCTCAGGCTCTCGTCGCGGTGGAGCAGCCCTGTCCCCATTAGTTCTGAGACAGCGGGGTAGCCCAGCAAATGGGCTAGGATGCTGAGATACTCGGGGGTGGAGAGGTAGCTCAGCCGGGTCAGCACCTGCCCCAGGCTGGAGCCGGTGCGGCGGCGGATCTCCAAAGCCTGCTGCCACTGCTCTAAGGTAAGACGGCTGCCCAGCAGCTCGGCGGCCAGCTTGCGCTCAAGGATGACCGTCAGGATCTGCTTTTCAGTGGCTGGGATCTCCCAGAGTTTTTCTGCTTCCGGGCACAGGTGTTTCACAGACTGCCAAATGGCGGGGAAGCCCGGCTCTTCTGTGGCCACCACAACAGTTTGCGGGTCGAGCCAGCCACAGGGCAAAAAGCGCACCGGCACCAAATCAATAGGCTCAATCAGCCAAGGCAGCTCTGGATCTAGGGAGTGCTTGAGCAGCCAGTCTCTCAGCCTAGGCCGGTCCAGAATCTGGCGACACAAGTTGACAAACTTGCCCGGGTGCATGACTCGCAAGCTCCAAAGAGCCCTAGGCAAGGAGCAACTAGCTGCTTCGCGATACTCCTCAGCCTCAGCCAATTGCTGCCGGGTAAGGTAGCCTGTGCGCAAAAGCGAGGATTTGAGGGACTGGAGCATGGAGCGTGGCTGGAAACCCTATTCGCGCAAGTGGGACGGAGTCCTTGCTTGACTCAAGTCTGGTTTAACCGGAAGTCCTGATACATTTACGCTGAACACTGCTGAACATCACTGTT
>NZ_JANSIM010000216.1:0-8027 GCF_047502655.1 Synechococcus sp. R5-12
CCCTACGGGTACAGTGCGGGGCTCCTGCGATTTCTAGCTGACGCTGCGAAACTTCGGGTCTTTGCTCTCTCGAAAGGCCAACCCTGCCTCTTGAATGGCGTTCCGCTTGAGGTGGCAGGGATCCTCTTTCACCCACTGCGGCAGGTCAGTGCAGGATGATGTCCCCCAGCTTTCTGGCTGTTTTTGGAGCCCCCTGCTATCGCGAACGGCACAGCCGGTCTTTGTGGGCAACCACAAACGTATGCAAGCAGACACCAAAGTAATGGCCGGATTAGAGTCAGGCTCCTCTAGCGGGCCAGGTACCGTTCCAAGCGTCCCTGGAAAAATGACAAGATCAACGTCAGCAGCCAGTACCACAGCGCTGCCACCACCAAAGCCTCGAAGAAGTGCTGGCGCGGCAAACCTGCCTGTCGAGCCCGGCCCATCAACTCCTGCAAAGCAATGGCACTGGCCAGGGCAGTGTCTTTCTGCATGGCGATGAATTGATTGCCAATGTCGGGTAGGACAATTCGGAAAGCTTGCGGCAAAATGATGCACCACAGGGTTTGCCAGGGCTTAAGCCCCAGGGCATAGGCAGCTTCCCGCTGCCCAATGGGAATGGCTTGGATCCCGGCCCGGAAGATCTCGCTCATGTAGGCGCCATAGTTCAGGCTCAAGGCCAGCACTGCCGAAGTGAACGAGCCGAACACCAGACCCAGTTGCGGCAAAGCCTGGTAGATAAACAAAAACTGCAGGAATAGAGGTGTGCCCCGCATCAGCGAGACATAGAGAGCAGAGAGGCTGCTTAGAGGGGCAATTTGGGAGAGCCCCGCCAGCGCCGACAAAAAGGCCAAGGTGGTGGCACAGAGGATGGAGACCAAGGACAGTTGAAAAGTAGTGCCCACCCCTTGCGAGATAAACCACCACCACTCGCGCACAAAGTTGCCGTTGAGACGCAAGGTACGGATGGGGATCCCGGCCAACTCCAACTGTACCCCGCTGAAGGTGAACAGCAACAACAGCAGCCACAGAACCAACCACAACCCCTGGGCCACCGGGAACGGGATCCCTTTTCGAATCCGGGGCGGTGGGTAAATGGGCTGCTCCAGTGGGATAGAGTCTTTGCTCACTCAGCTTTTTTTGTCAGATCAATGCCGTAATACCGCTTCGAGAGGGCTGTTAGCGTGCCGTCGGCGTGCATGGATTCTAAAATTTCGTTAATTTTGGCTTGCAAGCTCTCGGAAGGGGCAGGGCTGGAGCGATCCAAGGCCACAGCCAAGGCTTCATAGTAGACCGGATCCCCCAGAGTTTTCAGGGGCAGTCCTTCCCGAATGGCGTTTTCAGCCGTCGGCAAAGCTGTCAAGACTGCATCCAGGCGGGTGCCATCCCCCAGTGCCAAATCCTGCAGAGCCAGGCTATCGGTGTCGTAGATGCGAATGTCCACCCGCGGGGCCGGAACTTGGATGGTCTCTCCTTCCAGAGTGAGGTTGCCCTCCAGGTAAGCTTGGTAGGTGGTGGCGGTGCCCACCCCAACTCGCTTTCCTTCCAAAGCGGCGATATCGGTCAGGGTCGAGGCTTGGTGGACCACGAAGCTGGCGGGGGTGTAGTAGTAGGGAATGGTAAACAGCAGAGCTTTCTGGCGCTCGGCAGTCACGGTCATCGACCCGACATTGACATCCCAGCGGCCATTCCAAGATCCGGCGGTGATGACATCAAAGTTGATATCCAAAAACTCAGCCTCTACCCCCAAGCGCTTGGCGATCTCGCGCGCCACATCCACGTCAAATCCTTCCCAACTGCCGTCGGGATTGAGGTAGCTCTGAGGCCGGTAATTGGAGTCGGTGGAAATCCGGAGCACCCCCCGCTCTTGAACTTGAGCCAACAAATCGCTACCTTGGGCCAGCAGGGATCCCTGGTGTGTGCCTAGAGCCCAGCATCCGGCCAGGGTCAAGCAAAGGGCTTGTAGGGATCGGCGTCGAGAAACAGACATCGGCAAAACCTCAGATGAAGGTGAAGGGCAAACCCATTGGAATCCATCCAAGCTATCCAAGGCTGTCACAATTCCCGTTGCAAGGTAGTATCACCTGACACTGCCGCTTTGGGTGGCTATTCCCGACTGGGGCGAGCGGGTCGCAATTCTCCAAACATGCTCTAAAAAAGGCAAATCAACTGTCTCAGGATTGAGCTTATGAATCCCAATTGAGATTGAAATATCTCCTCCAGAAAGGCATCCCCTGAGACTTGCGATCAAGACTCGTGCTGTGTTGCCCGGGGGGGCAATCCGTATCCCTCTGTGGGCAACGGAGAATCGACGTTCTGGGTAGCAGAAAACATTTGGCTCGACCCAATGGATCCCCCTTAGCAATTGGGCGGAGAGGATGTCAATATCTTTGGAAGAGAACGGGGTTGAGGGTGGTTATGCAAGCGGTGATCTTGGCGGGTGGGAAAGGAACTCGTTTACGGCCCTTTACCTTTTTGCAACCCAAGCCTTTGTTGCCCCTTTTGGATGTGCCCTTTTTGGAGTGGCTGATCGGGCGCTGCCGCCGAGCCGGCTTGACGGATATTTTGCTCAGCGTGGGTTATCTGGGCCAACAAATTGAGGCTGCTCTGGGAGATGGCGCTGCTTTGGGGGTGAAGCTCCGCTACATTCCTGAAGAGACGCCTTTGGATACGGCGGGAGCCTTGGTGCTGGCTCAGCCCTATTTCACCGGGGATCCCTTGGTGGTTTTCAATGCCGACATCCTCACGGATCTGGATTTGCAGGCGTTGATGCAATGTCATGTGCAGAGCAAGGCCATTGCCACCCTCACCCTCGCCCGCGTGGACGATATCACCGCCTATGGCCTGGTGGAAGTTGGGGAAGGGGGCCAGATCCAATCTTTTCGGGAAAAACCCACCCCTGCAGAAGCCCTCACCCTCACCACCGACACGATCAACGCCGGCACCTATGTCTTGGATCCGGCCATTTTTAAAGACTACCCCAGTGGGGATCCCCTCAGCTTCGAGCGGCGTATCTTCCCCGATTTGCTCAGGCAAGGGCAACGGATGCAAGCTTATCTCCACGCAGGCTACTGGCGGGATCTGGGCACGCCGGCCAGCTACTACCACGGCCAACTGGACATTCTTCTGGGCCGAATGACGGATTTTCCCTTAGAAAATGTGCAGCAACAGGCGCCGGGGATATGGGTGCACAAAACGGCTGAGATCCATCCCAGCGCTCAACTGCACGCCCCCTGCTACATCGGCGCCCACACCCGTTTGGGATCCCAAGCTCAGATTCCGGCAGGCACCATCCTCGGCAGCCACAGCTGGGTAAATGGATCCCTGCAGCCGGGAGCCTACGGGCCGAGAGTCCTGGTAGTGTAGGTTAAGTGCAAGTTAAGTTCACGACCATCCAGGACAAAGCCATCAGCAAATGGAGCTACCACAAACCGGGGAACGCTGGGATCCCTACCTTGCCTCTGTAGCTGCTCGCTTTAATCGGGAGCTGGAAATTCAACTGGGTCGGCCAGGTTGGCAACTTCCCTCAGACCTGGAGCAACTGCCTTTTTGGCAAGCCCAGCAGCGGGATCACCTGCAAGAGCGCCTCGGGATCCCCTTTTGGCAACTGCGTGCCCCCAAAAAACGGGAAGCCTGTTTGGATTTGGGCTGTGGGGTAAGCTTCCTGACCTATCCCTGGAACGATTGGCAAGCCTACTTTTACGGCCATGAGCTGAGCGGTGAGATTGTGCGCTTTATTCGCTCGCGGGCACCCCAGCTTAACTCCAAGCTGTTCAAGTCAATGCAACAGGGATCCGCCCACCATTTGGAAAACTACGAGTCGGAGCAATTTGATCTGGCCATTGCCACCGGATTTTTGTACTACTACCCGATTGAGTACTTCGACGCGGTTTGGGCAGAGTTGATGCGAGTGTTGCGACCGGCTGCACCTGTGATTATTGAAGTGGTCAATCCCGACTCGGTGTGGGCGGAACAATGGGGCCTCATCGAGCTATTCAAAGGCACCGAACCGATTTTCACCCCCCTAACGGAGTGGGAGCGGCGCATCGCAGCCTTGGGGGGCAAAATTCAGAAACAGGCCAGTGGCGAACTGTTCACCACCTATTGGATTCAGCGCAGACCGTGATCTGCTCACAACCGGGAAAGTATCGGAGCATTCGGAGTAGTGGGGTAACCTTTAAGGCTGGGTACTAAGATTAAAAATAAGATAAAGATTAAGATTAAGAAGTGTGATCCCGGACAAGGGATCCACCGCCATCCATGCAAGCCTCCTCTCCCACCTTCCTCTTGGTTGATGGCTACAACATCATCGGAGCTTGGCCCACCCTGAGCCAGTTAGCGCGTCGCTCCCTGATGGAATTGGCCCGTCTGCGCTTGGTGGAATCTTTGGCCAACTATGTGGCCTTCCGGGGCTACCAGGCGACCGTGGTGTACGATGCCTACGCCCAACCCACTCCAGCCCGGCAAGAGCGCTCCCCTTCGGGTATCGAGATCCTGTATACCTCCTATGGCGAGACCGCCGACAGTTGTATTGAACGGCTGTGTGCCCAGTTGCAGAGGGATGGGTGTCGGGTACGGGTGGCTACCTCCGATCGTGTCCAGCAGTTGGTGATTGGCGGCTACAACGCCGAATGGGTCTCGGCAGAACAACTGTGGGATGAAGTGCAGCAGGCCCAGCAGCAGATCCGGCACCTCCAGCCAAAACGGCTATCGAGCAAGCGGGGCATTGATGCCTACTTGGATGCAGATACCCTCTCGCGCCTAAACCGCTGGCGGCTGTCCGGCCAAGATCCCATGCGCTAAATGCCATCGTAGGGAACGGTGGGAGCTCCATACCAAAGATGCTCCTCATCTGGCGAGGCAGTAGGCAACTGCTCCTGTGAAGGATCCGCCGGAGCCAGCTCCTGCTCATCTACCAACACCAGCACCCGCACAACTCGATTTTTGGGCAATTGTTCCTGCGCCTTCATGGGCAAGATCAGTTGACCTTGGCTGTCGGTACGAGCCCAGAACTCATGCGCTTTCATGCTGTTTCCCTGAGATGGCTAGGAATATACCAGCTTGCCCCAAGCTCTGCCTTCGGCGCAGTCAAAAAAAGACTCCGTCCTGCCGACGGGAACAGATGAGATCCCATCATTGAGACCGGGATCCCTGGGCCAAGCCGTGTTCTCGAAACCAAGCCTGCAACCGTTCCCAAGCGTCACCAGCCGCTTCTGGGCGATAGGTGGGGCGATAATCGGCAAAAAAGGCGTGGGGAGCATCCGGGTAGATGATCAACTGCGATGGATCTCCGCAAGCTTCCAGAGCTGACTTCATTTGCTCCACCGTTTCCAAGGGAATGCTGGTATCTGCACCACCATACAAACCCAACACAGGTGCCTTCAGGCTGGCTGCCACATCCAGCGGATGCCTTGGGGTTAAGAGTGTGGACTCTCCCACCAAACGACCGTACCAGGCAACACCCGCCTTCAAGCCGGGTCGGTGAGCCGCGTACAACCAAGTGATTCGACCACCCCAGCAAAAGCCAGTAATGCCCACCCGCTCTGGATCCGCACCTGAGTTGCCAATTGCCCAATCCACCGCCGCATCCAAATCCGACATCACCTGAGCATCGGGCACCTGGGAGACGATGGCGCGAATCTCCTCAAGGCTCTGCAGCTGAGAAACATCCCCCTGCCGGAAAAACAGCTCGGGAGCCACTGCCACATAGCCCAACTTCCCCAAGCGGCGACAAATGTCTTGAATGTGTTCGTGTACACCAAAGATCTCTTGCACCACCAAAACCAGTGGAAAAGGGCCAGAGCCGGTCGGCTTGGCACGATAGCCAGGGATCTCGCCATCTGGGGTGGGAATGGTGACGGGGCCGGCTTCCAATCCTTCGCTATCGGTGATGATGGTTTGGGCAAAGATCGGCTGTACTGCCGAGGCAAACCCAGCAGCGACGTTGGCCAGCTTCAACTGACGGCGCTTCCAGCTGCTGGAGGATCCCCCCTTGGGTTGCTCCGCATACATAGGCCCAATCCTCAAAAACACAAACCCCTCTTCTCAGGATAAACAATATTTTGTCTGTAAAGATTCTTTCTACTGACAGTCTCGATGCAAATCTTGCCTATCCTGTCTGAGATCTGCATCGTAGAGCTGTTAAGATCGGCTCGGCACAGCGATGCTGATCAACGGAAATGCAACTCAAGAGACAGTTAAAAATCAGTTAAAAACCGGAAATCTTTGGGTCAAGCATTTCAAGAAGCATCGATGCCATCTCGCACTTTGGAGCTTATTTGGCAGTTGCCGAAATTGTTGGATGATGGCAGCATTGGGCAGAGCCAAAAAGACAAACTGAGCGTTTGGCAATAGCGGCAAAACGGCAATTGTACTGGTGCAGATGGCCTTGACAAGTGAGATAAGTTTGCTTCAACAAATCTCAAAAGCCGCTGGCAGGTAGTCAACCAAAGCATAGCTTACCCCTTCCCCAGAGGCCCGACGTTCTATCAGCGCAACATCAAAACGGCAGGACAACTCGGAGAGGTGGGGATGCTGGCTCAAGAAGGCCTGGGCAGCCCGGATCAAGCGTCGCTGCTTGGGGATCCCAACCGCCAAAAGCCCGCCTCGATCCCAGCTACCGGGGCTACGGGTTTTCACCTCTACGAAAATCAGCACATCAGCTTTGTGGGCAACCAGATCCAGCTCGCCCCAAGGGCAGCGCCACCGCTGGGCCAGGATCTGCCAGCCCTGCTGACAGAGATATTGCCGCACCCAGTCCTCTCCGGCGTCGCCTGTATTCTGGAGAGAAGCTCCTTTGGGCAAGGGATCCATGAAAAAATCACCAATCACCAGCGCCCGACTCTAATGAGCAGAGCCATTGCCGTGATACTTGTCGGTGTCGTAAAAGCCGTTGCGGGTGCCGAAGTAGAAACTTGCCAGAGAGAGGACAAGAGCAACCCCCACCAAGACTAACTTTGCATCCACGTGGTTTTCCCCTGATTTTCTCCTCAACCGTGATCATAATAGCCTGCCGCTCCTTCACAATCCTCTGGTAAGCGATGCGCGGCACTGATATCGGCCAAGGCACAGCAAGTCTTGGGGGATCCCATTGGAGAGCTTTTCTTGAATGCTTGAATGAACTACTCCCACTGGGAGCTCAGCATGCTACCATTCAGACGGAAAGGGAGTAGTCAGGCGGCTTACCGCCCTCTGCATCGACATACTGGCTAAAAACAGCCCGGTGCAAGAGACAAAGCAAGCCCGGCAGGCTGCTTTGGTGACGAGACTTTCACTGAGTTCACGCAGAGGTGAGCTTGGTGAGTCCGTCTGACTTTCCCAGCCTTCACCTCTAGGTGTGAACCGATTCCACACACAAGAGAGGTTGGAGGCTAGAAAATGTGGGCCGGTTTTTTATCGAGTTTGCTGCTGGTGACGGTAGCGGAATTTGGGGACAAAACCTTTTTTACCCCCTTGATTTTGGCGATGCGCCACCCACGCCGCTGGGTTTTTCTGGGGACATGGCTGGCTTTAGCGATGATGAACCTGCTAGCGGTAGGAACCGGGCAAGTGCTTTTTAAGCTACTGCCACCCTTGGGCGTGCGGGTGCTATCGGCTGGGGTTTTCGCCGTTTTTGGCTTGAGAATGCTCTGGCAAGCGTGCAGAATGCCACCTCAACAGGCATTACCAGAAGAAGAGGAAGCCCTCAGACAAGTGATGCAGGCAGAAGCAAAAGGAGTTGGCCGCGGGGGGGTTAGGGCCATCGTCTGGGAAGCCTTTAGTTTGATCGCCCTAGCCGAGTTCGGGGATAAAACCCAGATTGCTACCGTTTCCCTAGCCGCCACCCATCCGGGATTCAGTGTCTGGGCGGGGGCAACCCTGGGTCATGGTCTGATGGTAGGGCTGGCGGTGGTGGGAGGTCGTTTTTTAGCAGCTCACATCTCTGAACGCGCCGTGCATTGGGTGGGGGGCGGCTTATTTCTGGTGTTTGCGTTGCTGACCGGTTGGGAGTTGCTGGGATCCGGGATCAGCTAGAAATCGCAGGAGCCCCGCACTGTACCCGTAGGGTC
>NZ_JANSIM010000217.1:0-4273 GCF_047502655.1 Synechococcus sp. R5-12
AAGCCCGCTCCGTACCGCCTAGCGGTTGGTGTCGGGTAGTTTACATAGCCGCGGCCAACATGCTTAGTTTAATGGCTATTTCGGTTCCGCAAAGTAACCAATTGTTCAGCAGATCGGGGACTAGAGGCAGCCCCTGTAGCTTGTTCGCGAAAGCGTCACGCAGCGGTAAGGGCGCGATCCAACAATTCCATCGGGTGATAGATGGGGATCCCGGCTTTGCCCTGTAGGCGCAGATGTTTCTGGATTTGTAGGCGGCAGCCGATATTGGCAGAGACAATCCCCTGAGCACCGGTGTTAAGCAAGTTCTTTACCTTCTGGGATCCCAGCTCATCCGCCACCTGGGGTTGCAACAGGTTGTAGACGCCGGAGCTGCCACAGCAGAGGGCCGCATCGACGGGATCCCGCAGCTCCAGCCCCGGGATTTGCCGCAGCAGGTGTCGAGGTTCCTGGCTGAGCCGCTGCCCATGCAGCATGTGACAGGCATCCTGGTAGACCAGCACCAGGGGTTCCGGCTGTAGCGGATGTAGAGGAGCCGTTAACCCCACCTGGGCGAGAAACTCCTGAATATCCCTGACTTGAGTGGCAAATCGGGCTGCTTTCTCCTTGTAGTCGGGATCCCTGGCCAACAGGTGGCCATACTCCTTCAGGGTATGCCCGCAGCCAGAAGCGTTGATCAGAATGGCATCCAACTCGTAATCGGCAAAGGCATCGATCATCTGGCGGGCCAGGGTTTCCGCCTGCTGCAGTTGCCCTTGATGGTGGGGCAAGGCCGCACAACAGCCCTGGACAGGCGGGATCACCACCTCACAGCCGTTGTGGGTCAAGACGCGAATGCTGGCCTCATTCACCTGCGGGGCAAACAGGCGCTGCACGCAGCCCAAAATGAGTCCCACCCGGAAACGGCGTTCTCCCACCGCCGGGATCCGCTCAGGGTAACGCTTGGGCAGCAGTTGCTCCACCTTCAGGGGGGGCATCAGGGATTCCATGGCCGCCAAACGCGGGGAGACCTTTTCCAGACCCTTTCGGATCCAAGCGCCGATCCCCATTTTTTGGTACAGCCAGAGAGGCCACAGCAGCGGTTGCAGCCGCTCCGGGTAAGGAAACACCGAGAAGATGAACTGGCGGTAAAGCCGATCCCAAAGGCTACGTGGGTAGTTGCGTTCGATTTGCGGGCGGGTGGCGGCAATTAAGCGGTCATATTGCACCCCCGATGGACAGGCCGTAACACAGGCCAAACAGCCCAAACAACTGTCGAAGTGGGAAACCGTAGCCGCCGAGAGGGAGATTTGACCTTGGTTGAGAGCCTCCATCTGATAGATGCGCCCCCGCGGCGAGTCCGTCTCTTTGCCGATGACACGGTAGCTGGGGCAGGTGGTCAGGCAAAACCCGCAATGCACGCAGGCATCGATCAGCTTCGGATCCGGGGGATCCACGCCGTCAAAACTTGGCCCTTTGTATACGTTCATCGGCCTCTAGCTCTCAGCACAAAAGCCTGCTGTACAGACTCAATCTTGCCTTTTGGCTTGTTTTGGGGTTTTGGAGGTGCCCCCGTTTCCTGCATCTTAATCCGGGAACAAAGCGGCTGAGGCGTTCTATCCAGATCCAGACGCTCCTTTCGTCCGTACTACCCTGAAGAAGGGACTCCCCGGACGGATTCCCTCTCAATCGATCCCTCGTTAACCCTCTTCGAGTTGTCTGTGCTCTGCACAGCACGGAGTGCTATGAAAGTGCAACACCTCTTCACCTCAGCTCTTGTGGGCGCAGCCCTCTCCAGTTTGAGCCTGCCCACCGCCGCTCTGGCCCAAGCCAACCTGCGGGAACTCCCTCCAGACCTGGCAGAACAGCTAACCACAGAGCAAATTTTGCAAGCCTGCGCCAACAACCAAGCAGATACTTTGCCCAGCCCTTTCCCGGATGTGGTGCCAAGCGATTGGGCCTACAAGGCAGTGCTTACCCTCTACTACTGTGGAGCCTACCGAGGGGCCATTCCACCGGAGCAATTCCGGCGCTACTTGGAGCAACAACGGGGATCCCAAACTTAGGTGGGCCTGCACCTCAAGCCGGATACATCTCCTGGATGAGGTGGGCATAGCGCTCAGCCACCGGGTTGCGCTTGATCTTCAGGGTCTGGGTCATAAGGCCGTTTTCCACGCTCAGCGGCTCCGGCAAGAAGCGAAAGTCGCTGACCTGCTCGTCGGGCCGGTAGCCAGGGCGTTCTTGGATGCGGCGGCGCACCTCCTGCAAAATCAAGGTGCGGGTCTGGGGCTGGGCCAGCAGCTCGGCATCCTCAGCCGGGATCCCTTGCTCGGCAGCCCAGGCTTTGAGGGCATCGAGGTTGGGGTAGATGAGGGCAGCCAATTTCTTTTGGTCTTGCCCGACGATCACGATCTGACTGATGTAAGGAGACTGCAGACAAGCATCTTCCAGCGGCTGGGGCTCGATGTTCTCCCCATTGAGTAGGACAATGACATCCTTGGCTCTGCCGGTGATCACCAGTTGCCCGTCGGGGGTGAGCCAGCCCAGATCCCCGGTTTCAAACCAGCCGTCGGAGCTGAGCACCTTGGCGGTGGCTTCCGGGTTGTTGTAGTAGCCCATCATCACCTGCGGGCCACGGGCCAGGATCAACCCTTTTTCTTGTGGCGGCAGCGGCTGTCGAGTTTCAGGATCCACAATGCGAAACTCCGTCCCCGGCAGAGGGGGGCCAGCCGTACCGCGCACATTGTTGTCTGGACGCCGCGCGCACAACACCGGCGAAGTTTCGGTGAGGCCGTAGCCATTCAAGATGGAAATGCCCACCACCTCGTAGAACAGATCCAAGTAGGCAGGCAGGGATCCACCGCCGCTGATGGCATGTTGAAAATTGGGGCCCAACGCCCGTCGTACCTTGCGGTAGATCAGCACATCGGCCAATCGGTGCAGGGGCCAGAGCAGCCAATGTTGCAGGCGAGCCTGCAGGCGCACCCAGGGGCTGACTCCGTAATGCAAAATCGACTGGTTGCGAGCTATCCGTCCAGAGAGCACATGGCTCTCGCTCACGGCCATCAGAGCGCGGATCAGCCGCTGCATCAGGGGGCTTTTCTCCTTGAATTGCCGTTGGATCCCTTCATAAACGGTTTCCCAAATCCGCGGCACTGCCACCAGAAAATGGGGGTGCTCCTGTTGGAAATCTTGTTTGATAAAGCGAGGGCTGGTATAGACCAGCATGCAGGCACGGCTGAGGAGAAAATACTCGCAAGCCCGCTCATAAGAGTGCCAAGTGGGCAGAATGGTCAACACCTTATTCCCCGGTTGTGGCTGTACGACCACGCCCAAGTTCTCCACCTGGTGCATCAGGTTGCCGTGGCTGAGCATCACCCCCTTGGGCCGACCGGAGGTGCCGGAGGTGTAGATGATGGTGGCCAGTTGGGATCGCTCCAGCTTTGGGGGTTGGTAGGTGTGTTCCCGACCCTTTTGCAGCCATTGGGAAAAGTTCAGCACCCCTGCTTCCTGCTCATCGGAAAGCAACAGCAGCCGTTCCAGGCCCAGCTCCTGCACATCCGGCCGGATCCGCCTCAGGGTCTTCAGATCCTGAGCAATCAGGGCCGTGCTACCGGAGTGGCGCAAGATGTAGCCCAGCTCACTGGGATCCGCCACAGCGCTGCGGGGCACATTCACAGCTCCCGTGAACATCGTGGCCAGATCGGCCATCAGCCAGCGGGGGGAGTTATCGGCAAAAATGGCCACCCGATCCCCCGGGCAAATGCCCAAAGCCTGCAGGCCAGCCGCCAGGGTTTGAATGCGGCGAAACAGCTCTCCATAAGACATCTCGAAAACTGGCTGCGCGTGGGGATCCCGTAGGGCAACCTGACCGGCAAACTCTTCCGCCAGCACTTGCCAAACGTTCAGCAGCGTCGTCTCAGGGGCAGTGGGAGTAGCAGAAGCGGCAGCAGTTGTCATAGATCTGTACCGTAAATTACGTTTACAGTCTATTAAACCCAGCCTCTCTCCCCAGGTGTCGCTAGGACAGTTCCCAGCCTGTCACCCCATTCACCATCTTCCCCTTGCGGGGAAAAGGTAGGGATCAACACTATAAAATCTTGCGCTGGCAGAACCAGGGTGGTGATTGCTCGCCCCGGCAGATTGCGCACAAAACTTTACAATTTTGATCAAACCGGATCCCACATCTCCCATGGGGATCCCGGCTGTAAGCTTCATGTAAACTACCCGACACCGACCGCTAGGCGGTACGAAGCGGGCTTTTAGTAGCCCTGCAGTTAGCAAGCCAACCGCGAGC
>NZ_JANSIM010000218.1:0-4793 GCF_047502655.1 Synechococcus sp. R5-12
AGCCCGCACTCTCTCGCTTTAGCGGCGCGGAGCGCTTTGCATCAACATGAGTGCGGGAGTATGTCACTTAAAATGACTACACCAGTCTTGTTCAGCACCAATCTATTGGGTTAGCGCAACACCAGGGCTAGAGCAGTCCCTTGGGATCCCGTCTCGACCAACCGCAAGTCCCCCCCGTGGGCCTGCAGGATGCGCCTGGCGATATATAGCCCCAGACCTCCTGAGCCGGTTGGGTAGTGGTGGCCGGCAATGTGAATGGGCTGGGTCACGTAGGGTTGGGCCAACTCTTCTAGGGGAGCCGGCAAGCCGGGGCCATCATCCTGCACCTGGATCTGGTGGGGGCTGACGATTAACACCACCGCATGGCGTGCGTAGCGCAAGGCGTTGTCCACCAGATTCACCAGCGCCCGCTCCAGCTCTGCCTCATCGGCGTTGCCCCACCCTTCTCCTTCGACTCGCAGATCGATCCCCCGCTCCTGGGCCAGGGATCCCATGCGCTCGGCCACCTTTCTGGCCAGGGATCCCAGATCACAAGGCCGAGGATGCAACTCGATCTCTCCCCGCTCCAGGCGGTGAGCCTCCACCATTTTCTGCACCAGAGAGAGATTGTGTTGATTTTCCTGCAGGATGCGATCCAGCAGAGCGCGACGTTGCTCCGGCTCGAGCTGTTGATCCTGTTTAAAGGCGCTCAGCAGGTGCCCAAAGGCGATGAGGGGGGTTTTGAGGTCGTGAACGAGGGTAGCGGTAAAGGCTTCTCGCCGCATTTGATCGATCTGGATCTGGCGCAGCAACTGGGCAAAAGCCTGCCGCAAGATCAGGGCTTCCTGGGGATCCCCGGGGCGGAGCAGCAGATTCCAACGGGCGGGCTGGTTAATCAAGGTTTCCAAATGAGCCAACTCGCGGGCCAGCAGGGTGAGGGGGCGCAAAATCATGGAGGACAGAGCATAGCCCACCACCGCCGACAGCACCGCCAGCAACGGGATCCACAGCAGCAGCAGGAGGATCCCTTCAGTGCTGAACTGCGTGTCGGGCCAGATCCACTGCACCGACAGGATGAAAACCAAGTTGGGGACGAACGAAAGGCTGGCAATGACCAATGCCACCTGGGTGCGCAAGCTGTGGGGAAAGCGGCGGCGCCAAAACTCAAGTAGGCGGAGTAGTTGCTGTTTCAAACTCGGTGTGCTCGCTTTGACAAGACCTGCTTGAATAGTGAACCAACCGTAGGCAAAGAATAAACATCCCCTCACGGTCAAGGCTGAAGAGTTCTTTCCTAGGTCTTAGAATGACCGTTATGTCTTGAGCCACTTCATCCCCATGAATAAAGAAGGATGCCGTAACCCCCGCTTTTAGGATACCCAGCTACCCCATTCTTTAGAGAAGCCGCGCCGTATTCCGGTTGGCAAAGCTGTGGACATCACGGCAAAGAAAGACAGCTTGATCCCCAGGCGTAACCAACGTTGAGCAATCATAGTCGTTTCAGGTTAGGGTGAGGCGCCTGGGCCATTGAGAAAAGCCTTTGGCCGCATGCATTATTGCTCGGCAACGCTGACGCGACGACGCGACCAACGTTTTGGGTGTAGTGTCCCAGTTTGGGTCAAAGGACTACAAGTTCAACAGATCAAGATCGAGGGGCAGAGCGGAGCTCTCAAGCTCCTGAGGCATGAAAAAACCTCTGGGAGTCTGTCCGTGTTTCGACCCCAGAGGCTTCTTCTCTTCACTCCTCACCATTATTGAGCGTAGCCGCCCTTTGAAAGGCTGTCAAGCACTTTCCCATTGGGGTTGGCGTGTGGGAAATTGGGCCAGGGTGGCGCTGCCGTATAGGATCATCTGCTGGGGCTGCAAGTTCACCCGGTCTACCCGCAGCTCAGTGCCTCGCAAGGCGAGCCGATCCAAATCCAGAAGCTCATTCAGGCAGCGTACCAAAGCTTGGCTCAAGGCTAGCTCCTCTTCTGTACCGCTTTCAAACACCGGATCTGTAAAGCGGATGCGACGCCGCTCCAGCACCTCAACTTGGGCGGAAAAACCGACGCGGAAAGCCCTGGCTTCTCCCTGCTGTACGTTTGCCTGGAATTGCAGTCGTCGCGCCGGGGTGATGCTGATATGGACGTGATGGAAGGATAGGGGGCTGCCATCCTGTCCCACCAGGGCCAGCCTGTTCAGCACAAAAGGTGTGTTAAACGATTGCGCCAGATCGTCTTCGCTCAGCACCACGCGCATTGTGGCCTGTACTGGCTGGCGCAGCTTGATCTTCCCCTGCCAAATTTGGCTGAAATCGATGGCCACCGCATTGCAGAATAGCTCCAGAGCCGAAAGCCTCAGGCCGTTGTACATCTGCAGATGCTGGCCCAACAGTTCAAAGCTGTCGATACGACCCTGCAACAATTTGGCAACAGGCTCCACTCGCACGCGCGCCTCCAGCCGCTCTGCATGCTTAAAGAGGGCACGAATGGCTGCGCCTACCCCTCGGCTAACCCAATCGACAGCCATGGGATTCTGCAGGGAAAGTTGGGGCAGGAGTCCTGTAGCCATGGGAAAAGGTAAAGAGCGCCTACAGGGATCATAACCAACCATTAAGAAAAGTTACAACCTCCGCCGACGGAGAGGCTGTTCTCTCAGGGGTAGGTGCGTCCCTCCTGCATAGCCGAGCGGGCCACGGCTGCGATCCCCTGGTCGGTGGCACGGGGCAGATGAAAGTACCGTCCGCCCGCCAATTCCGCCAGCTCGGCGCTGAAGCCGGTGGTTACAAAGCGGCTTTGGGAATCGATCAAAAGCAGCTTCAACCCCAGGGCGCGGATGCGCAGGGCGATCTCCCGCAGCTCTTGCTTCAGGTCGATGGGATCCGCTCCCAACTGGCTTTTGCTGTCGCTCCGTCCCAAGGAGCGGCTGAGGGGAATGTTGGCCCGGCCATCGGTGAGAGCCACCAGCATCACCTGACCTACATCGCCAGCGGTGCGGGCATTGACTCCCATGCGCACGGCTTGGGTGAGGGCATGGGCGAGAGGGGATCCCCCGCCACAGGGCAGGGATTCCAGACGGCGGCGGGCCAGCTCAATGGAGCGGGTGGGGGGGAGCAACACTTCGGCAGTTTCCCCACGAAAGGCGATGAGGGCCACCTTGTCACGGTTTTGGTAAGCCTCGGTGAGCAGGCGCAGGGCGGCACCTTTGGCCGCTTGCATGCGGTTGAGGGCCATGGAGCCGGAGGCGTCCACCACAAAGATCACCAGGGCTCCGGCCTTGCGAACCAGCTTTTTGGCGCGGATATCGCTCGGCTCCACAATCACGCTACGTCCCGGTTGCCGCTGGCGGCGGCTTTTCTGATAGGGGGCAGCAGCTCGCAAGGTGGCATCGACGGCAATGCGGGGGTTGGATCCCTGGGGCAGGATGGGCTTGACGTAGCGGCCTCGGTCGGCGCTGAACACCAGGCTGCGGGATCCCGTTTTCCCCTGTTGGTTGAGGGACTGGGCAAAGGCCAGCAGGCGCGGGTCGAGGGCAATGCGCTCCGGCTCGAAGAAAAACTCTTCCGGCAGACTCAGGTTTTCCGGTTGGGGATCCGTTTCCTCTCTATCTTCCCCATCCTTGTCGGGATCCGGCGGCGGGGGATCCGACTGTTGGGATGGTGGCGGGGGGGGAGGGGGGGGCTGGTCGGGGTCGTAACGGGCGCGGGGCAGCAGCACCAGTTGCACGGCCTGCTGCAGATCCTCGGCCAACAGGCGATCCCGTCCTTCCAGAGCTGCCAGGGCACAGGCGGCTCGCAGGGCAAATTGTTCTCCCCGGTGCCCTTGGACGTTGCCGCGGATGGCCTCTTGCACCAGGTAGTGGATCTGTTCCCGCTGCGGCTTGACCTGGGGCAGCCACTCCCGCGCCAGGAGGATGCGGGTGCGGATTTCCTCCAGTTCCGCCTGGTGCTCGGCCAGGAAGGGCTCGGGAGCATCGACAAATTGCGTTGCCCGTTGGACAATTTCCCCTCGCTCTTCTAGGCTCAGCTCCTGCCCCACCGGCACCACCAGTGCCAGGCGATCCAGCAGGTGGGGGCGCAGGGATCCCTCTTCGGGGTTGTAGGTGGCCACCAAGAGAGGCCGGCAGGGGTGTTGCAGACTCAGCCCCTCCCGTTCCAGGCGGTTGACCCCATCCCCCACCACCGTCAGCAACAAGTTGACGATGGCGTCGTCCAAGAGGTTGATGTCATCCACATAGAGCACGCCCCGGTGGGCAGCAGCCAAGAGCCCTGGCTGGAAGACCGTTTCCCCCTGCCTGATGGAGGCCTCCACATCGACGGATCCCAGCAGCCGATCTTCGGTGACGCCCAGGGGAACCTGGACAAAGGGGGGCGATATCACTTGGGTGGGCGGCACCTCTCCGGCTGGGTAGCGAGCCTTGGCCCAGTCGGACCAGGTATCCGGCTGCGCTGGATCGTCGTTGCAATAGGATCCCGCAATCACCTCGATGGGCGGTAGCAAGGCGTGGATCCCTCTGGCCAAAACCGACTTGGCGGTGCCGCGAGGCCCCACCAGCACCACACCCCTTAGGCTGGGATCCACTGCTGCCAGCAGCAGAGCCAGCTTGGCCGCCTGTTGCCCCACTACAGCGGTGAGGGGAAAGGTACAAGGAGCGGATAGAGTTGCGGATCCCATGGTTGGCGGGTAGGCTTGGCGAGCAACGGTTCAATCGAGCAGATTCGCAGCGGAGCGGGAGCTGTACACCCCAGTCTATCGCTTGAGTGCTCCGCACCGCCTTTGCAACTGAGATTTTCTGGGGAGCATGCCTCTAACCCCCAAAACCCTGAACTTTGCTGA
>NZ_JANSIM010000219.1:0-19343 GCF_047502655.1 Synechococcus sp. R5-12
TTTCAGTATAGTTGAGCTTATTATTGACTAGAGTCATGCTCTGAAGCGGGGTTGAGTGCCAGGTTGCGCAGCTCTATTATGATTGGCTCTCGGTGGTTCAGAAAGGGATCCCAGCAGGCGACACTCCCCCAGCGGAAGCGATAAGCTAGGAGAGTCAATTAGGTCTCTGAAGCTATGGACGCCGCCGAAATTGCCGCCTTGAAAGAGCGCATCAAGCTAATCCGCGAACGCCGGCCAGCGGTAGCCAAGCTGTTGGAAAAGCCAGACTTGGGCAGCTTGCGCGTGGATGTCAACCAAGCGCTGGAGGAGATCGACGAGTTGCTCCACGAGTTTGAGCAGACTTTTGGCCCGGAAAGCTAGAGGGCTAGTTCCTGATAAGCTGCTGCAACTGGGCCAGAACCTCAGCGCTGTGGCGGCTGGGGTTTACAATTGGGTCGATTTCTCGCAAAATTCCCTCGGGGTCGATCAAGAACGTATTGCGCAGGGCAACATCGCCCATCCAGGATCCGTAGGCTCGACTGACCGTGCCGTCGGGATCCGACAGCAAAGGAAACTGTAGCCCCTCTGCCGAGCAAAAGCGCCTGTGAGAGTCCACCGAGTCAGCGCTCACGCCCACAACCTGTGCCCCCATGGCCCGGAACTTGGGCAAATCTTGCTGAAAGCGGCGGGCCTCAATCGTACAGCCGGAAGTGAAGTCGCGGGGGTAAAAATACAACACCACCCACTCCCCCCGAAAATCCGCCAGCCGCCGTATTTGCCCGGATTGATCCGGCAATGCGAACTCCGGTGCCGGAGAACCTATTGGCGGGAGAGGAGTAGTTCCCCACTGGGCCCAGGCAGGCTGAGTCATCCCAAAGCCCACAAGCAGGCCCACAACCAATCCCATGAAAACCCTGCCCAATTCCCTCACTGCCCCTCCGAGACCTCTCTAGAACCCATCTCTAGTTTACATAACTTTATATGAGTCCAGGAACTCGCCTCACTGCGCAGAAGCAAGCCAGCGGGGTGGGAAGCATCTCCACTCTGCCAGCTCAATGTTGCCGCTTTGCCAATTCCTTTGCCAATTCAAGGTAACCACTTGCAGAGCAAAAGCTGCGGAGGGATCCCCAACCATCGCCAGAGTTGAGAGGTGCGTTCGATGGGGGTATAGCGCAGTTGAGCGTACAGTTGCCGCGCGGGGAGATTGTCTTCCAATACGTGCAGATGCAAACAGCGGTAGCCCCACCCTTTCGCCACCCCTTCAGCACTGAGCAAAAGCAGACGAGCAATTCCTCGCCGCCGCCAGCCGGGTAGCACCGCCAAGTTGGAGAGGTAGGGATACTTCCCGTGGGCTGTGACCCGCAAAGAGATCTCGGCAGTGCCCACCACTTCGGATCCCACCGCAGCTGCCAGACAGCAGTAGTGGGGATCCCTTGCGGCCAGCCTGAGGCGCAACTCTTCGCGAATGCCCAGCTTGCGAATTGGGTAGATCCAGCGTTGCAGACCTGAGGGGGGATGAAAAACCTGGGCTAGAACTTCGGCCAAGGGATCCAGATCATTCGATGTAGCTGGGTAAACTACGGGGGAAGGCAACACAGGTTGAGATAGGGCAACCGCAAGCATTCTCCTTATTTTCCCAAACAACTTGCAAACAACAAAACAATAAGTGGTGACCCCCACGGGAAGCCACCACTGAACCGGTAGAACTTGGCCACAGGGAGGAAAACCACCCCTGCCGACGCGGACTAACCGCATCCAAGACTTAACTAAGACTTATTCAGTTGTCTTAACTTGTAGCTTTTTTTCCAATTTCTAGGCCAGCGCCAGTGGCCGCTCCGACACCAGAATCCGACTCTGAGGTTTACGATGAGATCTCCAGATCGCTAAAATGGCAGGCTGAGCCGTTGATGCGATAGATATCATCCGTGATGGGCTGGTAACCCACTTCCACCAGATCGGACTTGGCAGGAGCAAATATGCGGATAATTGCTCTAGCAATCTTTGAGAGAAAGGTAAACATAGCAACCTCCTGAAAGTGAGAGTGAAACTATGAACTGAGAGAACCTCGAATTGCTAAAGCCCGCAGTCCTTGTCCCACTGAGCGCTGGTTCCGACTCGCAGAGCTTGCAGGTTGAGAGCACCTGAACCTGATCACCGATTTTCCCACCCTGACTCGCTCATGAATGGAGACTCAAAATAGCCGGCTGAGCTTGTTGATCTGGCAAAACCACTTTTATTTGAGGATTATTTGAGGAACACCTAGAGCGCTCTCTCACTTTCCCAGTGGCTTGTGCAGCAAGCCCAACTGCTATCTGCCTAACTCCCTTGTTCTGCTTTGAGGAAAACCTGTCGTAGGTACCAGGTGCTCTGCTGAGCGAGACAACCACTTCTCAGGAGAGTCTGCCGAAGCAACGGATCGGAAGCTTGGATCAAAGCGTTGACCGACAGAGAATTTTGGACTTGAGTTTTGGATTTGATTCAATCGAGAAGCGGTGCCTCGCGTTTGGGATGGGGATGAGATATTATCCTCCTCGCCTGAATCACTACATTCATAATCTAACCTATAGCCGATCTCTCCACCAAGGGCGGCAACCATTCTTAACAGGCTGGATCATTCCTTTAACTTGGTCTTTTCATCTCTTTTTGGTTCAGGTCAATGAGGGATCCCAGCATTCTGGATTCGGATTCCTCAGCCTCTTTCCGTCACAGGACACCTGATTTTTTGGGGAAACAAGCTGGCTCGGTACGGGACTTAAGCTCAATGGAAACACACGCAAAAAAATACCGACCAACCCCTGCTTCGGGCTGAATCGCCGGAAAAAACTCATTCCCTATCCTAGAAAACTCAATCCAGCCGCAGCCCGTTTTCTGGGTTAAGAGAATCTTTATTCCGGGGCCGAGAGCGCAGGATCAAGAGGGAAAAGTAGGGGGGCCGGTAGTCGGCCAGTCCTTCCAGGGTGGGGAAGAGGGTTTGCTGGGGCCAGCCGGCCCAGACCACCAAGCTGGCTTGTTGCAGCCAACCTCTTTCGGCCAGCCACTGCCAAACCTGAGGGTAGACAGAGGCCACTTTCATGAGGACGACTACCTCAGCCCAGGCACAAGCCTGCTCCAGTTCCGAGAGGGCAAACAGAGCCGGTAAAATCGCCAATTTCTCGGAGCCGAGCACCAAGGGGGATCCCAGGGCAGCAGCAGCGGCTAAGGGAGAGCACACCCCCGGTATGGCCTGGATGGGCAAGGCGGGGATCCGCTGCCGCAGGGCTTGGGCCACGTAGGCGAAGGTGCTGTAGAGGCCCACGTCTCCCTCACAGATGAAGGCGACATCTTCTCCCCTTTCTAGGAGTGGGGCTAGTTGCTGGGCAGCCACTCGCCAGGCAGCTTGCAGGACTTCCGGCTGGGTGACAAAGGGCAGGCGAAGCGGCAAGAGGGTTTGTTCCGGTCGCAGCCAAGGGCGCACAATCTGATAGGCCAGGCCCGGCTGGCCGGCGGCATTTTGGGGACAGGCCACCCAGTTGACCGTGCTGAGGATGCGGGCTGCTTTGACCGTTATCCAGTCGGGATCCCCTGCTCCAGCACTGATCCCCCAAAAGGTTCCCAGACCCATACTGTGTATCAGGCGGTCTCTGTACTGCCCGTACTTCCTTCCTTCAGGCGATCCAAGGCTTCCTGCAAGGAGTTGCGCAAAGATAGGAACTTCTCCAGGCGCACCAGTTTCACCGTTTGGGTAATGCGGGGGTTGCTCACCACCTGAAAGACACCCGCACGGCTCTGCACCAGCTTGGCCAATTGCACCAGGGCGCCGACGCCAGAGCTGTCGATGAAGTCGATCCCTGTCAAATCCAAGATGAGGTTAGGGGATCCCTCTTCTAAATACTTGGTGACCACCTTAACAAAGACCGGCTCGGAAAAGGCATCCAGAAGGCCAGTCAGGTGAAAGACCTGGCAGTTTTCCAGCGCCTCGCGGCTGCCGCGCAAGCTGACCGTCAGAGATAGGGGTTCCGGAATGGCTCTTCTCCTTTCAACCATCTCGACAGAAGGGAACACCTGAGAGAGGCCCCAGGGTGGGTTCAATCTCGGGTGTGGAGATAGCTTAGCATCCCCGTTCTCCGCGGGAGACGGTATTTTTCCGCGGGGTCTTCGGGGGAATTACGCCTGGGAGCAGGGATCTCTTCTTTCTGTTCCCTCGTGGCAAGCCAGGAGTCCTTGGGTAGGATGGGGGCAACTGTGCCGGCAAGGTCGGCCCGCAGTGCACGAATGGCTTTTGGGAGCCTGTCAGGTTTTTAAGGGGTAGGCGGTTGGGAGAGGATCACCAAGATCCAAAGATGCAGCAGCAACGATTCAACCTTTCCCCCATCACTCTAGCTGGGGTGGGTTTGGGCTTGACGGCTGCCGCCTTTGGTGCCGCCTGGGGAACAGGGATCTACCTTCAAGATCACGTGCTGCCGCAGGTGGAAGCAACCCTCTCGCAAGCGATGCGCCGGCGCGTGGAATTGGGGGAGGTGAGGTTTCTGGCCCCCTGGCAGGTGAGCTTGGGAGAAAGCCGCGTTGAACATCTGGCCAGTATCGGCTCCATCGACCTCAGCCCTGATTTCTGGACTTGGCTGCAGACGGGTCAGTGGGTGCTGAATGTTACCCTAAACCAGCCGCAACTGCTGCTGATGGAAACGCTGGATCGCGGCTGGGCGGATGTGCAGTTTCAACTGCCCGAAGGGGAGGGATCCCTGCCCTTGCATGGGCTGAACATCCGTTTGCGCCAGGGATCCCTGACGGCCATCCCTTTGGTGGGGGAGCGACGCCAGTTTGATCGGCTGCAGGGCCAGGTGCAGGTGTGGCTGACTCACAATGCCCCGCCAGGAGAGGAGGATCTTTTCGGGGGGCGGGCCAGTTTCCAGGCGACGGCACGGTTGCTCCCTCGGGAGGGGGAGGGGGGGTACCCCCTGCAGCTCAGGGGGGTGGCGGATTTTGCCCAGGCTTCCGGTTCGGTGACGCTTTCTGCGGCTCGTCTGCCTTTGGATCTCTTGCCCAGTGTGGTGCCGGCGGCCCCTTTTGCGGAGGTGCAGGGGGAAACTGGCTTGGATCTCCAGGTGCTCTGGCGGCGGGATCAACCGCTGGAGTTGACGGGGCAGGCCCAGGTTCAACAGGCTCGGCTGGATCTGGAGAGGTTGCCCCATCCTTTTGAAGAGGTGAAGGGCTCCGTTCGCTTTACCTTGCAGGGGTTGGAGCTGGAGGGGGTGAGCGGTCGCTTTGGTCAGCTTTCCTTTGCCGAGCTAAAAGGCCCGGTGGTCTGGGAGCAAGGACAGGGGTTTGGTTTGCAGGCGGAAGTAGCGCCGGCCCGCCTGCAGCAGATCCAAGAGACGTTTGCCTTTGGCCTGCCGGTGGCGGTGGAGGGGGTGGTAGGGGGATCCGTAGCGGTCACCGGAGCCTTGGATCAGCCGCAGATCCGGGGACAGTTGCGGGGGCTTTCGCCGGGGCAGGTGGATCGCCTGCCGGTGTCGGAGTATGCCTTTGGCTTCCGCTTTGCGGATCAAACCTTGGCCTTGGAAGCAATTGACCTCAAGACTGCAGGGGGTCGCATCCAAGGCTCCGGCCAGCTGCAATGGGCTGCCGGCTTGGCAGGCCAGTTCGATCTTCAAGTCAGCGGAGCCGACGTGGAGCAGGTGCTGGCCCTTTACGGCCTCAACCTGCCCCGCCGGGGCGCTCTTCCTTGGGTGGGGCCGGTTTCCGCTCAAGTGCAGGTGGCGCTGACGGGATCCCAACCTCAGGTAGAGGCCACCTGGGCAACCCAAGGGGGAGAGATCGCCGGAAGAGGGCAGCTCCAGCTCTTGCCAGAGGCTGACGGTTGGGTGGTGGAGGTGCCTCAGGCAGTCTTGGCTGTAGAAGGAGGGCAGGCGCAGGTGGCGGGGCGGTGGGCAGGAGGGCAAGTGCAAGCCCAGGTGAGCCCCCAGAATGTGCCGCTGGCTCTCTTTAACCCCCAATGGACGGGATCCCTCTCAGGAGCCCTCACGGCGCAGGTGAACACGGCTGAGGTGTCGGAGCTGGGCTTTTTGGGGGCGCTGCGGGCGCAAGGGTCGCTGGCTTTGTTGCAGCCTTTGGGATCGAGGGGACGGCAGTGGGTTGAGGGCATCCGCGGCCAGGTGACTTGGGAGGGATCTGGACTGCATATCCAGGAGGCGGAGGTGTTGGCAGGTGGCACTCGCCTGGCCAGGGTCGAAGGGCAGATCCCCTTGGATCCCCAGACGCTGCAGGTGGGATCCCTGGATCTGAGCTTTACCACCGACGGGATTGCGCTGGCAGAAGTACCCGGCCTGCCGCCGCTGGTGAAAGGAGTGCTGCAGGGATCCGGCCAGATCCGCGGACCTCTGGACACCTTGCAGGTGACTGGCAAGGCGCAGTTGCGGGGCTTGCAGGTGGGAGATGTGGCCTTTGAAGACTTGGCCGGGCCCTTTCAGGGGTCTGTTCAGGAGACGGAAGTGGATCTGCGGGGGAAGCGGGATCGACTGGCGCTGCAGTTGGATCCCCAGTTTCAGCCTTTGCAGTTTCAGGTGCAGCGGGGCGAGGCGGAAATTCGCGGCCAACGCCGGCAAGAGGAGCTCCAGGTGGCAGTGAACCAGTTGCCTCTGGCTTTGCTGGGGGGGGTGGCTGCCGGGCCGTGGGCCAGTCTGCAGGGAACCCTCGAGGGGGAGGTGGCAGTTGACCTGGCAAGCGGCGCCGCCCAAGGACGGGCTGCGGTGGCGGATCTGCAGTTGGGAGGGATCGAAGTACGGGGCTTTTCGGTGGATTTCGACTACCACGCTGGTAATGGTTCTCCTCGCCTAGAGATCGCCCAAGCTCAACTGGATTTGTTTGAGAGCACCTACACCGCTAGCGGCACCCTGGAGCTGCCGGCGGATCCCCTCCAGGGCGGTTTGGAGTCTACTCCAGAGGTTTCCGTTCCTCAAATTAACCTAGAGATCAGCACCCATCAAGGTCGGCTAGAAGATATCATCTCCGCCTTCAAGTGGCGGCAGTGGCGCGACCTCACCACCCGGGGTTTCCAATTGCCCCCCTTGGGCCCTGCCTCGGCGTTAAAGACCGACCCGGTTGGTTTGCCCAACCATCCTCTCCTGGAGCAGCTGGAGTACTATGCCCAGATCCTGGCCGCCCACCTGGAGACTCTGGCCAGCCGCATGGATCCGCTGTTCGCATCAGCGGTGCGGAGCACTTTCCCGCCGCCCACAAGTCTGCGAGGGGAATTCCAAGCCAGCGTTAGCCTGGTCGGCAGCCTCAACCGGCCTAGCGTCAGCTTTTACCTTGAGGGCCAGAATTGGCAGGCAGAGGAGTTTGGCATCGAAAGCCTTACTGCCAGGGGCAGCCTGGCTGGAGATGCAGTGGTGTTGGAGCCGCTGCGGTTGCGCAGTGGCGAACGTCAAGCCCTTTTTGTGGGCAAGCTGGGCCTAGAGGAACAGTCGGGATCCTTGCAAATCCAAGGATTGCCTCTGGCTTTGCTGGACCGCTTCCTGCCAGAGGAGCTGGAGCTGCAGGGGGATCTCAACCTGGACGTGGAGCTGGCCGGCAACCTGCGGGATCCCCATGCCCGCGGATCCCTGACAGTGGTCAACGCCCAGATCAACCAGGTGCCGCTGCGGGAGGTGGGAGGACAATTTGACTACCAGCGGGGGCAGCTGCGCCTGGACGGCGCCCTGCTGGCCAATGGTGACGAACCCATTCGCCTCTTTGGCCTGGTGCCCTACACCCTGCCCTTTGCCGAGGTGCGGGCCGAATCCGACCAGATCGACCTCACCCTGCAAGCCAAGCATGGCGGTCTGCGCCTGATCAACCTCTTCACCGACCAGGTGCGCTGGGAAGGCGGCCAAAGCCAACTGGAGCTGGCCATCCGCGGCACCTTGCGAGAGCCCAGCCTGCAGGGGAACTTGAGCGTCAACTCGGGGATCCTCAAGCTGGCAGCCCTGCCGGAGCCCATTACCGACCTCACAGGCCAGATCGCCTTTAACCTCAATCAGCTGCAAGTCCAGGAGCTGCGGGGACAGTTGGGGGGTGGATCCCTTTTGGCTGAAGGCTTTTTGCCCGTCAACTCTCGCGGTGCCCTGCAGATGGACGAAACCTCGCCACCCTTAACTCTGCAACTCCAAGGGATCCAGCTCAACCTGCCCAACCTCTACACTGGCCATCTGGACGGCGAGGTGGCTGTCAGAGGGCTGCTTCTGCAACCTTTGCTCGAGGGGCGGCTGGAGGTTTCTCAAGGGATCGTGGATGTCAGCCCCCGCCGGGCAGAACCTGAGGCCGCAACAGCTGCCGCCGGCTCGACTTCGCCGGATCCCTTCTGGCAGCCGCGGCTCAACGGACTGGAGCTGGTCTTGGGGCCAGGGATCCGCGTGCAGCGTCCCAATCTGTTTGAATTCAATGCTGCCGGCACCTTGCGCCTGTTTGGCACTCCCCAGGATCTGCGCCCGGCAGGCACCATTGCCCTAGAGCGAGGCCGCGTCAACCTGCCCCTTGCCAACTTTCGCCTGGATCGCTCCCGCTCCAATACCGCCACTTTTGACCTAGACAACCCCTTCGATCCCTTCCTGAACCTGCGCTTGATGACCCAGGCCATCGAGGTCTATCGCTTTCCCCAAGAGCTCTCCCCCTTTGACACCAACCGCAACCTGCCGGGATCCCAGCAGAGCATCGAGATTTTCGCCACGGTCAACGGGCGGGCCAGCCAGCTGGCTGAGGCGGATCCCCGCAACGGGGTTCTGGCCCTTTCCAGCAGCCCCAGCCGCTCCCCCGAAGAGATCGTCGCCCTCCTGGGAGGCACAGCTCTGGCCCGCCTCAACCCCGAAGCCGGAGTGGCCGGCCTAGCCGGAACTGCCTTGCTCAACGATGTGCTGGACACGCTGCGGGACACCCTGGGCCTAGACGAGGTGCGCATTAGCCCCGTCCCCCAGGTCGATACCCGCGCTGCCAACCGCTCCTCGATAGGGCTAGCGCTGGAGGTGGCCCGCGATCTGGGGCCAGCCACTTCCATCTCGGTGCAGCGCAACCTAACGGATCCCTTTCAGCCCACCCGCTACAGCGCCCGCTACCGCCTCAACGAGCAAACCCTCACCCGCGCCAGCACCGACCTCGAGGGCAACAATGTCATTTCCATCGAGTTTGAGACCCGCTTCTAATGGGATCCGCTCCGGAGTTTGGCAGCAGGCTTTGGATGGCCAGGGATCCCTTGAAAAAAGATTTAGTGGAAAAAGCTGCCTTACAGGTAACGGCTAATGTCTTCTCCTCGCTCCGCCAAAAACGACAAGGCCCGGAAGCGCAGCCCTGCCACCTGGTCGTAGAGGGGGTTGAGCTTACACATGGGCGGAATGTGCATCACCTTATGGCCAAACAGCACCACATCTCGCTCAAAGGGGCAGCGGGCCGGGATCCACTGGCAAAGGAAATGGGCCAAGCGTGGATCGCGGATGCTGAAGTTATCGATAGCCGATTGGATGGGACGCAACGGAGCCTGCAACCAGTCGCGCAGGCGACCCGTGGACTTGAAAAGCACAGAAGTCATGGAACCAGGCAGCTCCTGAGGAGCTTTGCGAGCACGTTGCCAAGAAATCGTTGTGGAACCCATAAGCTTTCACCTCAACCTTTGAAGAAGCAGCAGCCTTTGGTCGGTTACGGCGCGCAAAATTACTAGCCATCGACAATTCTCTGTGTCGAGCTTGTATTCAGGGAAACATTAGCCATCTCTCTTCCCTCTGTTAGTCTGCCTTCTCTAACGGAAAGCTTGCTTCTGTAAACAAGAATCTCTGCTCAACGTTGTAGAGCTACATGTTTTGTCTCCAAAAGTTAACATGTAACGAAAAATACAAAAACTCCTCTGCTCTTGTCCACCAGCCGATTCCCTGTCAGGATCCCTGAAGTTCCTCAGCTTGGGCTCTGGAGCCAGATGGGTATCCATCGCTCCTATTTCTAGGATGGAACAAGCCCTTTGGGCAGAGTAGAGGGATCCCCGTAATCACACTTGCCTTGGCAGGGTTGTTTTTCTTTTGATCGAGTTTGGCTTGGGAGCGTCTCGGTTGGGAGTTACGGAGGATAACAGCCAAGGGATGCCGGCTGCTGAGCGTTCTACAATGCCAGGAGAGATTCCCAGCGGGTGCGCATCCGGCGGTGGATTGGGATCACCGATCTTGTCCTTGTCTTTATTTTATTTGATGAGAGGCTGCCCATGAAATTGGCCTATTGGATGTACGCTGGCCCTGCCCATATCGGCACGCTGCGGGTGGCCAGCTCCTTCAAAAACGTTCACAGCATCATGCACGCTCCTCTGGGAGACGACTATTTCAACGTGATGCGTTCCATGTTGGAGCGAGAGCGGGATTTTACTCCGGTAACCACCAGCGTCGTTGACCGGCAGGTGTTGGCGCGGGGATCCGACGAAAAGGTGATTCGCAACATCGTCCGCAAAGACGGCGAGGAGCAGCCGGATCTGATCGTCGTCACCCCCACCTGCACCTCTAGCATTTTGCAGGAAGATCTGCATCACTTTGTCCGGCAGGCCCAGTTGGCCAGTCGCTGCGACGTAATGCTGGCAGATGTCAACCACTACCGGGTTAACGAATTGCAGGCAGCGGATCGCACCCTGCAGCAGATTGTGGAGTTCTACATCACCAAAGCTCGCAAAAGCGGGGAGTTAGACGGCCTGCCCCAAAAGACGGAGCGGCCTTCCTGTAACATCCTTGGCATTTCCACCCTAGGGTTTCACAATGCCCATGATCTGCGGGAGCTGAAGGTGCTGCTGCGGGATCTGGGGATCCAGCTCAACCTGGTGATCCCGCAAGGGGCCAGTGTCCACGATCTCAAACACCTGGGGCGGGCTTGGTTTAATGTGGTGCCCTACCGGGAGCTGGGGCCGATGACAGCTCGCTATCTGCAGCAGGAATTCGGCATGCCTTACATTGAGATCACCCCGATGGGGGTGGTGGAAACGGCTCGCTTCATCCGCCAGATCCAGCAGATCCTAAACGAGCAAGGGATCCCTGTCGATTATGAAGCCTACATCCAGGAGCAAACCCTGCACATTTCCCAAGCGGCCTGGTTTTCCCGCTCCATCGACTGCCAAAACCTAACCGGCAAAAAAGCGGTGGTCTTCGGGGATTCCACCCACGCGGCGGCCATCACCAAAATCCTGGCCCGCGAGATGGGGATCCACGTGGTGTGGGCGGGCAGCTATTGCACCTACGATGGGGAGTGGTTCCAGGCAGAGGTGGGAGGGTATTGCGATCAGATCTTGATGACGGAGGATCACACCCGCGTGGCGGATGCGATTGCCCAGGCGGAACCTGCTGCGATTTTCGGCACCCAGATGGAGCGGCATGTGGGCAAACGGCTGCGGATCCCTTGTGGGGTCATCTCGGCCCCCATCCACGTGCAGGATTTCCCTATCGGCTACCGGCCCTTTTTGGGCTACGAGGGCGCCAACCAAATTGTGGACTTGATCTACAACTCCTTTACCCTGGGCATGGAAGATCACCTGTTGGAGATCTTCGGTGGCCACGACACCAAGGAGGTGATTCACAAGAGCCTGAGCGCCGATTCCGACCTCATCTGGACGCGGGAAGCCCAGGCGGAGCTGAACAAGGTGCCCGGCTTTGTGCGCGGCAAGGTTAAACGCAACACCGAAAAATTTGCCCGCGAACGAGGCTTGACCGAGATCAGTGTGGAGGTCATGTACGCCGCCAAAGAAGCTTTTGGAGCTTGAAGGGATCCCGTTGACAACCTTTACCCTGGGTGGGATCTTCCATCTGACGTTTGCCTATGCGTCTCCTGGTTACCGGCGGGGCGGGCTACATCGGCAGCCACACCTGCAAAGCTCTGGCGGCCTCTGGCCATCTGCCCATCACTTACGACAACTTGGTTTACGGGCACCCCTGGGCAGTTCGCTGGGGGCCGTTGGAGATTGGGGATCTCGCCGACCGCCAGCGGCTTGATCAAGTCATCCAGCACTATCGCCCAGAAGGGGTGATTCACTTTGCCGCCTATGCCTATGTGGGCGAGTCGGTCAAGGATCCCGGCAAATACTACCGCAACAATGTGGCCGGATCCCTGAGTTTGCTGGAGGCCATGCGAGATCACGGGATCCCTTACCTGGTGTTCTCCAGCACCTGTGCCACTTACGGGGTGCCAGAGCGGATTCCCATTCCCGAAAGTCATCCGCAACGTCCCATCAACCCCTACGGCCAGAGCAAGCTAATGGTGGAGCAGATCTTGCAAGATTTCCAGGTTGCCCACGGGATCCGATCCATTAGCCTGCGCTACTTCAATGCCGCCGGAGCCGATCCCGATGGTGAAATTGGGGAGGCCCATGACCCGGAAACCCACCTGATCCCCTTGGTGTTGGAGGCCGCCGGCGGCCAACGTCCTCACATCACGGTTTTTGGAGATGACTACGATACCCCCGATGGCACCTGTATCCGCGACTACATTCACGTCACCGACCTGGCTCAAGCCCACGTGTTGGCGGTAGAAGCGCTGGCCTCTGGCCGGCCCATACAACCAGCCTACAACCTGGGCAATGGCCAAGGCTTTTCCGTCAAAGAGGTCATTGCCACCGCAGCAGCCGTGACCGGAAAGCGGATCCCGGTGCAAATGGGAGCACGTCGACCTGGGGATCCCCCGCGCTTGGTGGGCGATGCCGGCGCCATCCTTCGCGATCTCAACTGGAAACCTCTCTACACCGACCTGGCCGAGATCATTCAAACTGCCTGGCGCTGGCACCAGAAGCGACCCTATTTCGGCAAATCTAGGCCCCCGTTGAGCTAGGAGCGTCTAACTTGGCGGGCGATAGGATAGGGAGGAACCGCTTGGTTAACCACTGCCCCGCATGGACGATAAGACCACACCCGATACCCTCGCGGTTGTCATGACCACAGTGGGATCCGAAGCCGAGGCCCATCGCTTGGCCCATACCCTGGTGGCCGAACGTTATGTGGCCTGTGCCCAGGTCTTGCCCGGGATCACGTCCTACTATCGTTGGCAGGGATCCCTGCAGACCGATGCCGAGTTCCTCATCCTGCTCAAATTGCCCGCAACTGCCTACCCCCGCCTGGAACAACGGCTGCGAGAGCTGCACCCCTACGCTGAGCCCGAGATCCTGGCTCTGGCAGCCACTCAAGTGAGCACAACCTATTTGGCTTGGGCCCGAGACCAGGTAGGGTGAGGAATAGCACGAGGTTGGCCATGATCGCCCTCTACCCCGGCAGCTTTGACCCCATTACCCTTGGACATCTCGATGTTATCGAGCGGGCCAGTCGTCTCTTTTCTAAGGTGATTGTCGCCGTCTTGAAAAACCCCAACAAAACCCCTCTGTTCAGCCCCGAGCAGCGGCAGGCCCAGATTAGCCTGTCCACAGCCCATCTCAAAAATGTTGAAGTTGATACGTTTTCAGGTCTGACGGTGGCCTACGCCCGTCAACGGGGGGCAAAGGTGATCGTGCGCGGCTTGCGAGTTTTGTCGGACTTCGATGTGGAGCTGCAAATGGCCCACACCAACAAGCTGCTGGCTCCCGAACTGGAAACCTTGTTCCTTGCCACTGCCAGCGAGCACAGTTTTGTCAGCAGCAGCCTGGTGAAGGAGGTCGCCAAGTTGGGCGGCCCCATCGATCATCTGGTGCCCGCTCCGGTGATTCGAGATTTGCGGGAGCGCTTTCCCTCGGCCTGAGGGCTCAGGGATCCCCTCTCCTTCCCCAATCAAAATTCAAAGGGCTGCATCCCTGCCGTCACCGGATCAAACCCCACCGGGAAGCAGGTGCTGTGATTGTAGAGGGATCCCCTCAAATTGGCCCCTTCCAAGCAGGCTCCCTCAAGGTCGGCATAGCGCAGGTCGGCACAGCGCAGGTCGGCCTTTGCCAGATTGCTGCCCCGCAGGTTGGCGTAGCGCAGGTTGGCCCCATGCAAATCGGATCCCTCGAGATTGGCCCCTCGCAGATCGGCCCCCCTCAAGAAGGCATACTCCAAGCAGGACTGGGGAAAATGGCGCTCTCCCTGCCGGTAGCGGCTGAGCAACTCTGAGGCCCCTTGTAGAGCACACTGGGCAATGGTTTGAGTCATGGTACTGCTCCCAAATCAGACTGGATGCCTTATTTCTATCCTCATCCCTATCATCGGGTTGGCCGGGTTTTGATCATCCCTGCTTAACAAATGATTTCAGTTTTTGAGTGGATCGTTGCCCCCAAGTCTTTTTGATTGAAAAGATCTATCCTCAGAGATATCGAAGGCTTTCCCAATCGGCAGCTTGTGCAGCAATGTTTCTTAATCCTTTTTGTGAAGGATGCTTAACGGCTGGGCTTGATCGCCAACTCCAAGCCCCACCGGGAGCGCAAGCTGACCTGATCTTGCTGGGTTGTATGGATCCCTCAATTTCTTCTTTTTCAGCACTCCCCCAACCAGAAGGTGTTTCTCCAGAGCTGATTGAACCAAGATAATTGGGATAATGATCGACTGGATCACATCCGTAGTTTGCGATTGAGTAGGGATTCTCTGCAAGCGATATAGACCCTTATCTCTGTTCAGGATGTTCACCTTTCTTTAACTAGAGCTCTATGCCCAAACGTAAGCGAATCGGGATCCTCACCAGCGGCGGCGATTGTGGCGGCCTCAACGCCGTGATTCGAGCGGTGGTGCGGCGGGCCCGCGACTACGACATGGAAGTTTATGGCATCAAAGATGCGACGGCAGGGCTCATGGCTCGACCGGTGGAGGCGGAGCTGCTGGATGTGAAGCGGGTTTCCGGCATTTTGCGCTACGGCGGCACCATCTTGGGTACCGTGAACAAAGGCAACCCCTTCGCCTACCCTATGCCCGATGGCAGCTTGGTGGATCGCTCGGCAGAGGTGATCACCGGCTACCACCGGCTTGGGTTGGATGCCCTCATTGGGGTGGGTGGGGATGGCAGCTTGGCCATTCTCCGGCAACTGGCCCTGCAGGGGGATTGGAACTTTGTCGGGATCCCCAAGACCATCGACAACGATGTCGGTGCCACCGAGTATTCGGTGGGGTTCAACACAGCTCTGAGCGTGGCTGTGGAAGCCCTAGATCAGCTCACCTACACGGCCATCAGCCACAGCCGAGTCATGGTCATGGAGGTGATGGGGCGGGATGCTGGCCACATTGCCATCAGCGCTGGCATTGCCGGGGGGGCGCATGTGATTTTGATCCCGGAAATTCCCTACAAGCTGGAGAATGTCTGCAAAAGAATCCGCGACCGCAAAGAGCGAGGCAATAACTTCAGCATTGTGGTGGTGGCAGAGGCGGTTCGCACCGAGTCGGGGGAGCCGGTGACCCACACCAACAGCCTGGGGCAGTCTCTCTACGGCGGCATTGGCCATTACATCGGCAATGAGATCGCCCTGCGCACCGGCATCGAAACCCGGGTTATGGTTTTGGGCCACCTGCAGCGGGGAGGTACGCCTTCTCCTCTGGATCGCCTGCTGGGAGCAGCCTTTGGGGTGGCTGCTGTGGACTTGATCGCCCAAGGCAAATACGACCGCATGGTGGCCTGGCAAAATCGGCGGGTGGTGGATGTACCCCTGGCAGAGGCCATCTCCCAGTATCGGCGGGTGGAGGTGGACGGGGCTTTGATCGCCACAGCCATTGGCTTGAATACCTATGTGGGCGAGGTGGATCCGCAGCTTTTGCGCAGCATTTCCCCCTGATCTTCCGGCAAAAACGACACGTGGGCAGAGACAATCTTCCAGCCGATATCGGGGAACCTGTACCCCATCTGGCTTTGGCGGCCCAAGCGAGGGATCCCGTTCACCGGACGGCGAAACTCTAAGGTGACCGAGCCGCAATCCGCCCCAAAGGTGACTACCTGCAAACGCAGCATCTCGCGGGCCAAATTCGTGGGAGGACGCCGTTGGCGAAAAGCCTTGATCTCGTCTCCCCCGTAGAGATTTTCCCCCACACCAAAGCGCACCACCTGGGGGCCATCCCAAAACAGGCGGTTCAGGGTGGGCACATCATTGCTCGTCAGGGCAGCTTCGTACTGATGGTAGAGTTCGGTTAGCTCTGCCACCACCTCGGGGCGATTGACCAGAGTCATGGGCCAGGCTCTTGTGCAGTCGAAATGGGCCTTGCCATCTTATCGGCTCAAGGAGCAGCAGGAGGTTCTAAAAGAACAGCGGGATCCCCCACCTTGCTCTGTCAGACAGCAGACAGCGGCAAGACATCTCCGGGTAGTCGGATCCAAGTCTAGGGGCTGAGAACGGCTTGCAAAGACCGCACATCGCAGTAGTACACCTGATGGCGGTGGGCATACCCCTTCAGCTCCACAGCCTGATGGGAGAAGCAGGCGGCTGCCTGCCCCAGCTGTTTGGCCAAGCAGGTATAGGTGTCCTGGCTGATCGCCAGGTCGGCGTTGAGGGTGCGGGTAGCGCTCTCGATGCGAAAGGCCAAATTCACCGTATCTCCCAGAGCCGTATATTCTTGGCGGGTGTTGTTGCCCACCTGGCGCACGATTGCCGAGCCTGTGTTGACCCCTGCCCCCAGACGAATGGGAGAAGGCAGCGGAAACTCACCGTTCAGCTGCTCGGTCATTTGAAACAGCTTCGCTATGGCCTGCAAAACCGACTTCACATCGAGGTGAATTCCCGGCACTTCCGTGCCCAGAGAAGCAGTGTTGGCTTGGGGCACATGGAACCAAACGGCCATAATCGCATCGCCAATGTATTTATCGACAGTGCCCCCGTACTGCTGAATGATATCCCCACCCCGCCGGAACCAATCGCCCATCACCTGGGAAAGCAGGCGCTCGTCCAGTTGTTGAGTCAGTTGTCCGTAACCTCGCACATCCACCACCGCCACCGAGATCAGCCAGCGGGTTTGTAAAACCAGGGTGTCCGAAGGTTTGGCCGCAGGGCTGGGTTCCGAGCTGGCCAGGGATCCGCTGTGGAACTCCAGCTGGGATTGTCCAAGGGTGAGGTGATCCCCATCCTGCAGCAGGGTGGGAATGCTGACGCGGCGATTGTTGACAAACGAGCCGTTGCGGCTGCCCAGATCAATGAGATAGATGCTGTTGTTGTCGAGGTATTGCAGCAGGGCATGTTGGCGCGAAACGCTGGGATCGCTCAAGACGATGGCGTTGTCTTCATCGCGGCCTAGGGTCCAAGCGGTCGCTCCCGAGAGAATGTGTTTCCTCTGGCTGCCATCCGGCTCTTTTAAGATCACGTAGGGTGCGGCAGTGGCGGCAGATTCGCTCGTGACGCTCATGATGAGATGAATTCTAGACGCGACCACACTTTAATACGATACCCCGCTTGCCTTCGGTTGATGGGGGGTATCCGGGCTCGATTTCTGAGCCGCCTCTGCTGGGAGATGGAGGTCTGAGGATGGGCTTGGCGGGGGGCCGACCCGACCGGTATCATTTTGTGTAGATACGTTAAGGCGTATGCTGGATCCCTTCCATCCCATTCCCGCTGAGCAACAGCCGCTCCGGCAATATGCAGAGCTAAGGGAAGCCTTTCCTTTTTCCTGGCCTGCTTTGGGGTGGATCCCTTACTTAAAACGAATCTTTGGGGTTTGGGGAGCTGTTGTGCTGGCGGTTTCCCCGCTGGTTTGGAGCAGCTTTGCCGGAGATTGGGGCCACTTTGTCTCTGGGTCGGTGCTGGGGGCCAATGTCTTGCTCGGCCTGGTGTTGCTCCATCTCTACTTGGGATGGGCTTATGTGCGGCGGCGCTTGGTACAAGCCCAGATTCCCTATGAAGAAAGTGGCTGGTACGATGGGGCGATGTATGCCAAGTCAGAAGAGGAGCTGGCTCAGCATCGGCTGATTGTCAGGTATCAGATTGATCCTGTGTTGCAGCGCCTGCGACGGAGCTTGTGGGGCGTAGTGGGCTTGAGTGGGTTGGTGGCCCTGCTGTGGCCTCTGGGGTAGGCAGTTGGTTGGCTGTTTTTAGGATCCCGGACAGTGCACATCACTTCTGATCTGGCTCAAACCTTGCGACCCACCGCTGTGGCCATCGGGAACTTCGATGGCTTGCATCTGGGCCATCAGAAGGTGCTGCAGCCGATTCGAGATTCTCTTCAGGGGGTACGTACTGTCCTTACCTTTCATCCCCATCCCCAGGAAGTCTTGACGAGGCGGCCTCAGCTGTTGCTCACTCCCCCTGCCGAAAAGCTGGATCTGTTGGCGCAAATGGGCTTTGAGCAGGTGGTACTGCTCCCCTTCACCCCTGCATTTGCCTGCCAGCCCCCCCAAGAGTTTATCCAAACGGTACTTGAACAGGGCCTGCGCGTTCGCCATCTCAGCGTCGGTTGGGATTTTTGCTTTGGTCACCGTCGCTCCGGCAACGCCCAAACGCTCCAGGCTTGGGGATCCGAGCGCTGCATTCCGGTGGAGGTGATCCCGGAGGCGAAACTGAACGGGGAACGGGTGAGCAGCTCTCGCATTCGAGCTGCCTTGGCGACTGGGGAGGTGTCCACCGCCGAAGCGCTCTTGGGTCGCCCCTATCGTCTGATGGGAGAGGTGGTGCAAGGGGATCAGCGGGGCCGACAACTGGGCTTTCCCACCGCCAACCTCCGCTTGCCTCCGGAGAAGTTTTTGCCCCGCGATGGGGTGTACAGCGTTTGGGTGGATGTGCCTGCTGCTGCGGCAGCTCTACCTGGGGTGATGAACATTGGCCATCGGCCCACGTTTGCCGGTTTACAGCACACCGTCGAGGTGCATCTATTGGATTGGACAGGAGATCTCTACGGGCAAGAGGTGCGGGTGGCGCTACGGGGCTTTATCCGCCCAGAGCGGAGATTTCCCACGGTGGCAGATTTGATTCAGCAAATTCAGCAAGATTGCCAAACAGCCCGCCAGCAATTGGGTTTGGCTGAGCAAGTGGGTATGGTGTAGGGGGATCTATGCCGAAGAGAGCTCGCAAGCGCCAAGGCTCACCCAGGCGCTGGTGCCATCTCGCCAGTATTCTTTTTTCCAGATGGGGGCGTTGTGCTTGAGGGTGTCGATGGCAAATTGGCAGGCGGCAAACCCTTCGGCCCTATGGGGGGTGCCTACCGCCACCAAGACGCTGATCTCGCCAATGCGCAGCTTGCCGATGCGGTGGTGGATGACCACACTGTTGGCATCTGGCCAGCGCTGCTGAATTTGTCGGGCAATATCGGCGAAGACCTTCAGAGCCATGGGCTCGTAGGCTTGGTATTCCAGGTAATCGACAGGGCGGCCATTGGTGTTGTCTCGAACGGTACCGCTCATCACCACCACGGCCCCATTGCCCGGATGGGAGGCCTCTTGGTGGACACGGTCGATGGACAGGGGAGCCAGGGTAATCTGGAAGGAAGTCTTCAGGACGGTCAGGAGCATGACTCTAGTCAATAATAAGCTCAACTATACTGAAA